>CBDUCK010000042.1:0-16092 GCA_965365635.1 uncultured Muriicola sp. | reverse complement strand
CCCCCTCTAAGACAGTTACAGAATCAACCCCGTGTATATCCCCCTCAATTCGGGCATATCCAATAGGGGTTTGTACGATTGCAATTTCCATATTATTCGATAATACCTGTTCGTTTGGCCCGTGCTTCCCACTTCTTGCGTGCTAATACCTGCAGATCTTCTACATTATCGCTTTCGTCCATTATTTCAAGACCCAGGAGGGTTTCAATAATGTCTTCCATTGTCACTATTCCGCTAATAGACCCATATTCGTCCACAACAAGGGCAATATGTTCTTTTTGGGCAATAAATGTTGCAAATAATTGCGGAATTGGGGTGTCTCTTTTAGTAACCAAAAGGTCTCGCCGTAACGAAGCTAGCGGATTATCACCTTTTTCATTGATTATTTCCTCTAAAACCTGATCCTTAAGGACAAATCCGGTAATTACGTCTACGCGTTCCCCATAAAGCGGAATACGTGAAAACCTAAGATTTGGATTTTCCTTATGAAATTCTTTAATACTCTTAGCTTCAGCAGCAATTTTCATCACCGCTCGGGGAGTCATTATATCTTTGGCCTGAACCTCGTTAAATCGTAATAAATTTTTAATTACTGCAGACTCCGAAGAATGAAAAACACCCTCTTCTTCAGCAATATCGGTCATTGTAGTAAAATCTTCTCGACTCAACACACTGCCGTGAACGGTACCTTTACTAATTAATCTTGTAAATAACTGAAGCAACCACAGTAACCCGGTCCATTTTAAAATAAGGACCAATAAATTCAATGATTTCGCGGTGAAATTAGCTAGTTGCCGCCAATAGGTTGCCCCTAATGTCTTTGGAATGATCTCTGAAGCCACCAATATGAGCATGGTCATGATGGCAGAAACAATACCTACCATAAGCTCTTCAGTAAACGCTAACCCAAGGAAACTCCTGGCAGCATTTCCGTAATTTTCAACATAGGTAACTTTCGCCTGAACACCCACTAAAATAGCTCCTACGGTATGTGCAATGGTATTTAAGGTTAAAATAGCTATTAAAGGTTGGTCTATATCCTTTTTAAGGCGCTCAAAAGTAAAAGCAAAGTGTTTGTTTTCTTTCTTTTTTAAATTGATGAAAGTGGGGGTAATGCTTAGCAACACAGCTTCCCATATAGAACATAAAAAAGAGAAAAATATAGCAATAAGGACGTAAAAGATTAATAATCCCATGGTATCAGGTTCAATTGCGAAGGTAAGAATTAATAAAAAATCTAAACCACTTAATTATTACTTATAAAGTAAGAATAAAAGAGCTGCTGTAAAGACGTTCGAATATGCATTTTATATAAGTTTCGATGATCTCTTGTTGGATAGACACGGTTGGACAGAAAAATAAATACCAATTGGTTTTTAGGATCTGCCCACACAAAGGTCCCGGTAAACCCGCTATGTCCAAAGCTTTCTGAGCTAGCAGAAGGCGCAGGGTAGGCGTCTGTTATCTTCAATGTTTTATTTTCTAAAAGTGGTTTATCAAATCCCAACCCACGACGATTTTCATTTTCCGCATATTGAACGTTTGTAAATTCTTTTAGCGTGGAAGGCAAGAGATACTGTTTGCCCTCCAAGGTGCCAAAGTTTTGATATAATTGCATCATTTTATGAACATCATGGGCCGAGCCAAATAACCCTGCATTCCCCGACACCCCACCTAATAAAGAGGCATTTTCATCATGTACCCATCCCTGCACCAGGGACTTTCTATACCGATAGTCATATTCTTTAGGAACAATAGCATTGGTAAAACCTTTGGTTTTAGGCAAAAACCCAAGTGTAACCGCGCCTGTTGGTATATAGAAGTGTTTTTGCAAATTATATTCATAGGAATGCCCCGTGATTTGCTTAATGAGTTCGGGGAAAATCAAAAAGGGAAGACCCGAATACAAGTACTTCTTTTCCTCCCGTACCTTAGACCTGTTAATAATACGATACATTTTATTCTTAAAGCTAGATCTCACAAATAGCTTTTCGTATGCCTGAGATTTAAATGCCGGGGAGGATGTTTTATGTATAAATTTCCTTCTGTAGCGGTCTTTTTTCATGACCTCATTTAAAAATACGATATACGATTGCAAACCTGCCTGATGTGACAAAATTTGGCGTAGGGTTAGCTGTTTCTTATTTTTTATCTTTCTCCAGGGTTTCCAATAGGTGCTAAAGGGAACATCTAATTCTATTTTTCCTTCTTCATATAATTTCATGAGTATAGGAAGCGGCCCCAAAATTTTTGTAACCGATGCCAGATCATAAAGATCTGTAGGTTGTACCCGTTGAATACTGTCATAGGTATGGTATCCGTAGGTCTTATGGAATACTACGGTTCCGTTTTTTGCTACTAAAATTTGGGCTCCGGGGAAAGCATTTTCTTTTATACCGATAGTTATAATTGAGTCTATTTGACTATTTAATGAATCCATGTGTACCTGAGATACTGCCTTAGTATCCGTGCAATAGGCGTGAGGTTCCAGAGTTGAAGTATTCAATACAAAAGTGGATTGCCCTTGTGTATTGTAAGAGAAAACACAAAAAAACAGGAACAATACTGAATTATAGATATAATTTTTAAAATACGAAACCCAATTCATGTATTCGTAGTTTTTAGTCAAGAAATAGTACCCTTAGGAATAGGAGAACAAGCTGTAAAAAGCCTTTTTTATGTCATTAAAGCCACAGCTTCTTTTGCAAAATAACTGGCAATAATATTGGCTCCGGCCCTTTTAATAGCGATTAACTGCTCCATCATCACAGCATCATGATCTAACCACCCTCTTTCTGCCGCAGCTTTTAGCATGGCATATTCCCCGGAAACCTGATATACAGCTATCGGGACATCCACTGCATTTTTGACTTCCCGTACAATATCGAGATAACAGAGTCCGGGTTTAACCATAATGATATCTGCTCCTTCCTCTACATCCATTTCGGCCTCTTTAACAGCTTCGAATCTGTTAGCAGGATCCATCTGGTAGGTTTGTTTGTCTTTAGGAGCATCGTCACTGGTTGAAGGAGCCGAGTCGAGAGCGTCTCTAAAAGGACCATAAAAAGCACTGGCATACTTTGCTCCATAGCTCATAATGCCGGTTGTAGTAAGCTCTTCATCTTCCAGGGCTTCTCGTATAATTTGTATTCTACCATCCATCATATCACTGGGAGCCACAAAATCTGCTCCAGCCTGGGCATGGGAGATACTCATCTCTGCCAAAATTTCGTTGGTAGCATCATTCAAAATGATACCATTGGAAACAATTCCGTCATGGCCGTAGGTAGAATAAGGATCTAGTGCTACATCTGTCATCACCAACATGTCCGGGCAGGCATCCTTTACTGTCTTAATAGCACGTTGCATTAGACCATGTTCGTTTAAGGCCTCTGTCCCTGTGTTGTCTTTCAGATTATCAGGGACTTTTACAAAAAGAAGTACGGAACAAAGCCCCATATTCCATAGTTCTTTCACCTCTTTCCCTAAATTATCCAGGCTCAATCTAAAATAATTGGGCATCGATGGTATTTCATCTTTAACACCATGACCTTCAACAACAAAGAGGGGAACCAAAAAATCGCTAGGGGTTATAATGGTTTCACGCACTAAATGTCGAATGGCGTTACTGTTTCTCAGGATTCGATTTCTTCTAAGTGGATACATCGGCTTAATTTATTTCTTAAAGTTACGAGAATTAAGGGTTTTTTTGTAGTATTATTTCTCCTTCCAAATAGGGCACAACTTTTCCGGATATTTTTACCCGATCTCCTGAATATTCACATAGAATGGTTCCCCCCCTAGAAGATAATTGTTTTGCAATGAGCTTATTTTTGTTGAGAATAGTTGCCCAATAAGGGGTTAAACTGGTATGTGCGGAGCCTGTTACGGGATCTTCACTAATACCACACTGTGGCGCAAAAAAACGAGATACAAAATCAACCTCTTTTCCAGGGGCTGTGACAATGACTCCCCTTGCCGGCACCTTGTCTAACAGAAAAAAGTTAGGAGTCATCTTTTCTATATCTTGTTGCTTATCATAAATAAGCATATAATCTGTTTTGCCTTTAAAAATCTTAATGGGCTTACTTCCTAAGGCCTCCTTCAGATGAGGAACTTCTGTTACCTCTAATAGTTCATCCGATGGGAAATTTAATGTTAAGTAACCGTCTGCTTCCCTGGTCACGGATAACTTGCCACTTCGGGGAGAGTATAATTCAAGAGTTGTAGCTGTTTCATTATAATAATTAAATAAAACAAAAGCACTAGCTAATGTGGCATGCCCGCAAAGATCCACTTCTAATTCCGGGGTAAACCAGCGAATTAGATAGCGATTACCTTCCTTTACCAAGAAGGCGGTTTCTGCCAGATTATTTTCCATTGCTATTTTTTGCATTACCTCCTCGGGTAACCAGGAAGCAAGCACACAAACGGCCGCCGGATTTCCACTAAACAAGACATCTGCAAAAGCATCTACCTGATACATTTTCTGTTTCATGCGCTATTGTTTATAACCAGTCTTTGGGATGTTTTAAAACATGCAATAAGCGGGCTTCCTCACTTCCTTCCAGAGGCTGATGATCATATTTCCATTGAACTTTTGGCGGAAGGCTCATTAAAATACTTTCGATTCGCCCGTTGGTTTTTAAGCCAAAAAGGGTGCCTTTATCGTGAACAAGGTTAAATTCAACATATCGCCCTCTTCTAATTTCCTGCCATTCTCTTTGTTCTTGGGTGTATTTTAACTCCTTTCGTTTTCTAACGATGGGTACGTAAGATGCTATAAACGAATCCCCTACTTCTGTGACAAAACTAAACCATTGTTCCATGGTCATCTCTTCGGAAGCTTTGCAATAATCAAAGAAAAGACCACCTATGCCACGAGCTTCCTGACGGTGGCTATTGTAGAAATACGTATCACATTTGGCCTTATATGTTGTATAAAAATCAGGATGGTGCAGGTCACAGGCTTGTTTGCAGATTGAATGGAAATGTAGTACATCCTCGTCGAATAAATAGTATGGGGTAAGGTCTTGTCCACCTCCAAACCATTGGTCTACAATGTCCCCCTGTTTGTCATACATTTCAAAATACCGCCAATTGGCATGTACCGTGGGGACAAGAGGATTTACAGGGTGCAAAACTAAACTAAGGCCACAAGCAAAAAAATCTGCTTCCTCAACACCAAAATAGGATTGCATGCTTTTTGGAAGTGCTCCGTGAACCGCCGAAACATTAACCCCGCCTTTTTCAAAAACGCCCCCATTTTCTATCACCCGGGTGCGGCCCCCGCCACCTTCTGCACGCTCCCACAGATCTTCCCTAAAGAGGGCTTTCCCATCAATTTTTTCCAGTTCAGCAGTGATTGTATTCTGCAAGCCAAGGATATAGTTATAAAACTTCTCTTTCATTCTTTTAATTCATAAAGCTCCATATCCAATGCTTTTTCATACGGAGGAGTAAAGGCTTCTTTAAGTGTTCTTTGCCAAATATAGTTACATTTTTCTGCTACACGGACACTCCCTGGATTACTCTTATGTACAATTATTTGAAGCGTTTTAAGTGCTAGTTTTTGAAATGCATAGTTTGAAATGTATTGTACGGCCCGGGTCATAAACCCTTTTCCTTCATAGTTTTGATCTATACAATAGGCTAATTCTCCTTGTTTTGTAACCCAGTTTATCTCTTTAATGATTAATAGACCCATTAATTTGTTCGTAGAATTCTCTTTAAATAAGAAGGTAAATTCTTCTTTTGCCTCTTGTTCTTTCCTTTTTTTTAAGATAAAGATTTTAGAATCTTCAATAGTGGTGTTTTGTTTCAAAGTAATTGGAAAAAAACGCAAAAACCGAGAGGCATTGGAAGTCATCAAAGCGCATAGATCGTCAGCATCACTTAGGGTAATTTGGCTAACTGCAATTCTTTCTTCTTTCATGGGGTGTCTATCTCAATCATATGTATAAGTTGATCTTTTGGCACGTTGATTACTTCTTCCATGGAAGTAATTTTCACAGAATCTTTTGCCATGGCAAGAAGAAGGGGTATCACTTGTTCCAATGATGGCTCCGTATTAGTTTTATATACATGCAGCCCTGCGGCATTGTTGTGAAGATCCATTGTGTTCGCAAGTTCGTTTCCCGGTAATATCAACTCATGCAGTTCTGTAATCTTTTTAGTCCATGTAACTACCTTGGTAGCATTTTTTGACCAGTTAGAACATTTTGAGGCAATTAAATAATTCCATAGAGCATGCCGGAAGGCGTTGGCCGGTGTATTCCTATGGTGGCTAGCTCCAAAATGTTGAGTAGCTATTGTTACAGCTTGATTGGTTGCTCTTATTGTTGGCCAAATAAACCAAAAATGAGCCATAGAAATAACGCATAATTCCCAAAACTGACTGGGATTTAATCTTCTTATAAATTGCCATATTTCCACCTACACCTGGTACGATTTAACTGCGTCTATAAATGCTTTGGCATTTTCAACAGGAACAGTGGGCAAAATGCCATGTCCTAAATTAACAATGTACTTATCTTTCCCGAATGCATCGATCATTTGGGTAACCCGTTTCTTTATTTCATCAGGAGGAGAAAACAAACGAGACGGATCAAAATTTCCTTGTAAAGTAATATTCCCACCACTTAAATATCTTGCATTTTGCGGGGAACAGGTCCAGTCTACTCCCAGAGCTGCAGCTCCGGAGGCACTCATAGTTTTTAGTGCAAACCAACACCCTTTTCCAAATACAATTACCGGCGCTTGCGGTTTTAAAGCATCGATTATTTGTTGAATATAGCGCCAGGAATATTCTTCATAATCTTCCGGAGATAACATACCTCCCCACGAATCGAATATTTGTACCGCATCTACCCCAGCGGCAACTTTAGCTTTTAGATAGGCAATGGTAGTATCCGTAATTTTTTGCAACAAGGTATGCGCCGCTATGGGTTGCGTAAAACAGAACTCCTTGGCTTTATCAAAAGACTTACTTCCCTGGCCCTGAACACAGTAGCAGAGGATGGTCCATGGGGAGCCGGCAAAACCTATTAGTGGAATTTCATCCTCCAATTTTTCTTTTGTCATTTTTATGGCGTCTAATACATACCCTAGTGATTCATCAACATCGGGAATAATAACGGCATCCACATCTTTTTGAGACCGAATAGGGTTTGGCAAGTAAGGGCCAAAATTAGGTTTCATTTGCACCTCAATGTTCATTGCCTGCGGAATAACAAGGATATCACTAAATAAGATAGCAGCATCCATTCCGAAACGACGAATAGGCTGTACTGTTATTTCGGAAGCTAGTTCCGGGGTTCTGCAGCGAGTGAAAAAATCATATTTCTCTCTGATCTCTATAAACTCTGGAAGATATCGACCTGCCTGTCGCATCATCCAAACGGGTGGTCTAGAGACGGTTTCCCCTCGCAGTGCCTTTAAAAAAAGATCGTTCTTAATTGCCATTATATTCTTTTTTTCTTAAACTTTTTATTGTGAGTTCAATGACGCTTTCTACAGTTGTCTCCGAGGAAACATGTACGTTATTGGTATATTTTTTAGCTTCCCTGGCAGTGGTTTCGCCAATACAAAAGACAGTATGTTGGCGCAACTCATTTTTTTGGGTAAAACTTTGAATGCCGCTTGGGCTAAAAAAGAGGATTCCCTTAAAATCCTCTTTAAATTTTTTGGGAGTTAAGGTGGTCGTATACACCTCAACCTCAGCAAATTCTATATTATGTTGTGATAATTGTTGTCGCAATTCTGGTCTGCTTCTATTTCCAGTTAAAAGTAGAAATGAAGCATTTTGATAGCTTTTTACAATAAAATTGGCTAATTCTGATGCATTTTCAGCCATTTTGATCACTTTTAGTCCATTTTTAGCTAAAAGAGATTTTGTCTTTTTTCCAACACATAAACATTGTATTTCCGAATTTTGGCTACGAGTGGCATCCTGGGTTTTACCCAGATATGCTTTTACTGCGTTTCTGGAGGTAAAAATGTAATAATCGTGTGAATTTTGAAGATCGAAGTCATTAATTTTTATACTAATACCATCATATTGAACCACCTCCAACCCACTGTTAAGAAACATGGCTTTCTGAGCAACAGATAGCTTTCTTGTGGAGAGGATCTTTGTCATTTGTTTAATTCCTGTTTAATGAGCCCCATTAATTCTTTCCCCCCTTTATTTAAAATTTCCTCGGCGCAGATACGTCCTATGTCTTCTGCTTGGTCTAACGGAGTTTCTTTTGACACTTCTAATTTTTCTTGTCCGTCTATAGAAAGCAATAACCCACTAAAAAGCAATGTGTTGTCATTTATAGTCGCCAAAGCCCCTATTGGTGCTGTACAACCTCCTTCCAAGGTACTCAGAAATTGGCGTTCAATACGGGTGCAAATTTCGGTTGGAGAATCATTCAGTGCAGATACTGCTTCGAGGCAAGAATTATTTTTCCCCAACACCATTACTACCATGGCACCCTGAGCGGGAGCAGGAATCATCCATTGAAGTTCTGTGTGATTCTCGGGAAGAAGCTGTAAGCGTTCTAAACCTGCGGCGGCAAAGATGGCTCCATTCCAGGTATTGTCCTTTAGTTTTTGCAAGCGGGTATTTACATTGCCTCGCAGGTCTGTAATCTCATGCATTGGATAACGATGCAGCCACTGCGCTTTGCGACGTAAACTTCCGGTAGCAATAATTCCTTCCTCATTAAGAAAATCTAAACCTTTGTGTAGCAAAATGTCTCTTGGGTTCGCTCTTGGTAATACCGCTGCCTGAACAATTCCTTTTGGCAACAACGTAGGGACATCTTTCATAGAATGCACCGCAATGTCTATCTCTCCTTTAAGCAACGCTACATCCAGGGTTTTTGTAAATATACCCGTAATTCCCAATTCATAGAGTGGCTGGTCTAGGACCAGATCTCCTGTAGATTTTACAGGGACCAATTCACAGGTATGGCCAATATCTTGCAGCTTGCTTTTTACTGTATTGGCTTGCCATAATGCCAATTCACTATCACGGGTGCCTATGCGTATAACATGGTTCATTCGATATCTAATTCTAATTGAAATACCCTTTGAATAAGTTCCAGGCTATTTTCTGCATCAATGTCCGTATCTTTTAAATGATTGGCAAACTGTTTTGTAATTTTTTGAATGATACGTTCGGAAATTATATCTGCCTGCTCTGAATTAAAGTCGGTTAGTTTTTTAGATTGAAAATCCAATTCTTCTTCTTTCATGGTTTTCAGTTTCTTTTTCAGGGCTTTAATCACAGGAGCAAATTTGCGTGTTTCGAGCCAATCAATAAAATCTTTTTTGATATCGTCTATGATGGTTTCCGCCTGGGGAATATAGCATTTTCTTCTTTCCAGGGTTTCATCGGTAAGTTGGGAAAGATCATCCAGATGTACTAAAGACACGTTGCTGATATCGGTGACATTTTCGGCAACATTCTTGGGGATAGACAGATCTAAAATTAGTAAAGGCCTCTTAATATAAATAAGCTCCTTAGAAATTGTTGGGGACTGGGCCCCTGTCGCAACTACAAGTACATCTGTATTTCGGATTTCTGTTTGTAGATCTCCGTAATTTTTTACCACCAAATTAAATTTCCCGGCAATTCTTTCGGCTTTATCTTTTGTGCGATTTATTAAAGTGATATGAGAATTTTTGGTGTGTTTTAAGAGATTCTCACAGGTATTTCTTCCTATTTTTCCGGTGCCAAAAAGCAGAATATTCTTATCTGAAATGTTTGGAACATATTTTAGGATGTACTGTACTGAAGCGTAGGCTACAGAGGTAGCACCACTAGAGATCTCCGTTTCATTTTTAATTCTTTTACTCGCCTGAAGAATAGAATTGCATAACCTTTCCAGAAATGGGTTGGTGAGGCCATGTTTTTTGGATCTGGCGAACCCTTTTTTTATTTGTCCTATTATTTCAAAATCCCCCAGAATCTGACTTTCGAGCCCGGTGCCCACTCTAAACAAATGATTAATAGCCTCATAGTTTTTATGTACATAGGCCACTTCCTGAAATTCTTCGACGGTCCCTCTGGAGTGATCACAAAGTAGCTTAATTAACTGAAAAGGGTGTTGCGCAAATCCATGCAATTCTGTTCTGTTGCAGGTGGCTATAATAAGCAAGCCATCGATCCCTGACTCTTTTGCTTTGGTCAGGATGCTTTCTTCTGCCAGAGTATCCAAACTAAATTTACCACGCATCACGGCATCGGCCTTTTGATAACTTAACCCAATTGTGTAAAAGGAATGGTGTTTAGAAATGTGGTAATCCTTCATTCATTCTATTAAAGACCCACAAAAATAAATGCAATTTCAGTATGAAAATAACGCTAGCGGTACAATTAGTATCGTTTCGGGTTTTTTAGCTATCGATTTGGGAATACTTTGGCCAAAAGCCTTATTTTTATGGAAAATATGGACATTGATCTAATCATCTATTTAGAATCTTTCTAAATAAATTAGCTTTATAACACCAATATGGAGGATAAAAATATCGCTGAAGGTTCTTATCAGGAAATAATCATAGAACCAGGTTTTTTCGTTTTAAAAATTCAAAATGAACAAGTTCAAAAACAGGTAGTTACCCGTAAAATTGATAGTTCATATATTCAGTTTCATTTCTGCCTTAAAGGAAATGCTAAGTTTATTTTTAACCAGGGGAATTATGCATTGGAAGTTCCTGAAGAACAGTCGCTTTTATTATATAACACCCAGCAAGACCTTCCTTTAAATACAGAACTCGCTCCAAATACATGGATGCTGTCATTAGTTATGAGTATTCAAAAATTTCATTCCCTTTTTTCGAAACAAGCAGGACACATTCCTTTTTTAAGTACCGAATTCAAGGACAAAAAGTATTATTCTCAGGAAGTAATATCGCCTGCCATTGCTGTGGTTTTGAGTCAATTAATGAATTATAATTTGCATCAATCTGTAATGGAATTGTATTTAAAAGGAAAGGTCCTGGAGTTAATAGCCCTCTATTTTAATAGGATGGAAGATGTGGCAATAGAACAATGCCCGTTTTTAGTTGATGAAGAAAATGTTAAACGAATAAGACAAGCTAAGGACATCATTATTGCCCGTATGGCAGAGCCACCAACATTGGCGGAATTGGCCGAAGAGATAGGACTTAGTCTTAAAAGACTAAAAGAAGGATTTAAACAAATCTATGGGGACTCTGTATACAGTTTTTTATTTAATTATAAGATGGAGTACGCCCGCAAAATGTTAGAATCTAATCAGCACAATGTTAATGAGGTGGGACTAAAAGTGGGTTATAGTACAGCAAGTCATTTTATTTCCGCCTTTAAGAAAAAATATGGGACCACTCCTAAAAAGTATATTACGGCCCAAACACTTTAGTATTACAGTCAAATTCGCGATATTTAAGATTCTGCCAATGTAAACTATCGTATCATGAATCTAAATCAGGTTACAGTTCCATCACTAGATTTAACAAAGGCTATTTCTTTTTATGAGAAGATAGGGTTACAACTGATTATTAAGGCCCTTCCCAATTATGCCAGATTTGAATGCCCTGAAGGAGATGCAACTTTTTCTATTCACAAAGTAGACACTTTGCCCTCGGGGTTGGGTGTTATGGTATACTTTGAACGCGAGGACCTGGATGCCTATGTAGAGGAACTCGTGGCAAAAGGAATTGTTTTTGATGAATTACCGAATGATAAGCGATGGATATGGAGGGAAGCCCGTTTAAAAGACCCGGATAATAATCAATTAATAGTATATTACGCTGGGAAAAATCGGAAAAACCCTCCTTGGCGAATTGTCTGAAACTTAAATAGTAGTCTATGAACTTACTTCAAAGAATAGCCTTTGCTGTTCTTGTTTTATTCGCTTTTGTGGCTTGTAAAGAAACGAAAGAGATAGAAACAAATGAATCACACAAGGCAGCAGAAATGATAAGGCCAGCGCCTATCCTGGTATTTACTAAAACTGTGGGTTACCGGCATGAATCTATTGAAAAGGGTGTCGCCACCTTACAAGAATTAGGAAAGGAACACAATTTTTCGGTGGTGCAAACAGAAGATGCCTCTAATTTCAATACAGCGTTCTTAAAGGATTTTGAGATGATCATTTTTTTAAGCACCACACTAGATGTACTAGATTCCGAACAAGAACAGGCTTTTAAGAAATATATAAATGACGGAGGTAATTTTATGGGGATTCATGCAGCCACTGATACCGAATACGATTGGCCTTGGTACGGTCAACTGGTAGGAGGATATTTTAAAAGCCACCCAGACCAGCAAGAAGCTATTATAAATGTTGTAACTACCGAACATGCTGCAACAAAACATTTGGATACAACCTGGACACACTTTGATGAATGGTATAATTTTAAAGAGTTAAATCCGAATATAAAGGTATTACTTCAATTAGACGAAAGCAGTTATTCGGGAGGTGAAAACGGGGATTATCATCCCATAGCCTGGTATCACGAATTTGATGGTGGCCGTTCATTTTACACAGGGTTGGGACATACCAACGAGGCCTATGATGATGCCAAGTTTAGAACACACCTGGTTGGTGGAATAACTTATTGCCTTGGAAGGGATCTTTAATTAGTTTATGGTGGGTCTTGCTACAATAATGCCTGTATTATTTTTCACCTTTTTAAGGTAATCTGCTAAAGGAAGTTCAGAAACCTCTACCTGACCAGAAGAAGAAGCATGGAGTAAGTGAATGCGTCCATCAGATTCTCTGGAGGCAATACCTGTATGTGTTATATCCAGTCCTTTAATAGAGGTAGTAAGGGCAATGATATCCCCCGATTGTATTAGATGTTCGTTTTCCTGAATGTGTTCCTGATCTAAAATACAGAGAGATTGTTGATCCAAAGATTCTTCAAATTGTTTTATTTTCTGATAGTTTTCTTCGGCTTGCAAGGAAGGATATAAGGACCGGTGTTCGCTCATAAAATTGATTTCTTTCTTTACTTCTTTCCCGCCAATTAACGAGGTGACATCTTTTATCAACCCCTTTTTTTCATTCTCTCTGATCCAGTCAGAGAAATAATGAAGCCGGGAACTATAGCCGTTTAAAACACCATCTCTGTACCGTATCTTTTCGAGCGTTTTAACAAAGGATTCAAAGGTTGCACCAGACTCATGATGCAGCAGGCTAAAAGCTAGGACATTCTCTACAAAGGTGGTGCAATCCATGCCTTGTAAATCTATCACCAGCGATTCTGTATTCCCAACTTCGAGAGTTTGAGCCACATATGGGGTTCCCAAAAATGTTTTGCCAATTTCGACCAGTTCTTTTCCAAAAGCCTTATTGCTGACACTTTTTATTTCCCCTATTTTCTTTAGAACCGCTGCCCTATTTGCCGGAGAACATGTTATATCCTGCGCTAACAAAGAGCTGCAAATGATAAAAGAAAAAAGAAAAACAAGAAAAGATTTCATTAATGATATACTTGAAAAATAGGTTTGTAAAGTTGTCTGTTATTTTCTAAAAGAGAATACGCATTTTGTTCATCACTGCCTATCAAAGAGTTGTAACCTACAATATCGTGAAACATAAAGGCCGAAAGTTGGTGCAATTGTGACATAAATAATAAAGACGTTCTTTAAGGTAAATGTACAATATTAATTTACCCAAGGTTTATCTTATAAAGTAATTCAAAGAAAACATATGTCATACGTTGCGAGTGGTGAATGCATGTTACTGATCCCCAGATTTTTTGGTGGCTTCCTGCTCATTTTTGAGCAATACACGTGTATGTGGAAGACTGTTTGGATAATTTTTCTGGAGAAACTCGATCAATTTCTCACGCACATAGACGCGAAGTTCCCAGGCAGCACCGGAGTCCTTGGCGCTCATTAGGGCACGTATCTCCAGATTGGTTGCAGTAGCATTCGTAACCTGTAAATTTTGACTTTTACCATCCCAGAGATCGGTGCTTTCAAGAACCTTTTTTAATTCTACCCGAAGGGCTTCTAACGGCACTTTATAATCGGTGTATAAAAAAACCGTTCCAAGGATATCGGCAGAGGTTTTAGTCCAGTTCTGAAATGGCTTTTCAATAAAATAGGTAGTAGGCACCACAAGGCGTCTTTTATCCCAGATGGCAATAACTACATAGGTTAGGGTAATATGCTCTACTCTGCCCCATTCGCCCTCAATGATAACTACATCATCAATTTTTATGGGCTGCGCAACAGCTATTTGTATGCCGGCCAGGATGGCCCCAATCATTTTTTGAGCAGAAAATCCGATGATGATACCAGCAACACCTGCAGACGCAAAAATACTGATGCCAATCTCCTTGATACCATCGAAGCTCATAAGGGCGATCCCTATGGCAAAAATTATCAGGATAAATATAAAGATACGTTCCAGGATGGTAAACTGAGTATATATTTTCCGTGCCTTAAGATTATTTTCCGTTTGCAAATCGTAATTTTTTATTACGAGTTGTTTTATCAATTTAATAGTCTTTATGAGTAACCATGTAAAGGCAAAAATAAACAAGAGGGTGCTGGCCTTTTTAAACCAATAGGCGTAATTCTCCAGACTAAGTAAGGTGGTCAAAGAACGCAAGCGCAATAGAAACGAGAAGAATAATAAAAAAAGCGGGATCGATATTTTTTTAACCGTTCCGGACGGAATTAAATACTTAGGATTCTTTCCAAAATGAATCAATAACCGTACTGTAATGATATACGCTAGTACAATTACTAATACACCTCCTAGCAAAAGAAGAATGGATTTATTAAACGGATTTTTTAATATGTTTTCTATCATACAGAAAAGAAATGTTAAACATAAGGATTGTGGTTAAAATACGGAAGAAAGATGTGAATACCATGTAAAATTAGGAATCTCTATAAGGTCATAAAAAAAGTATTGGGACCTTATGTCTTTATGTTCCTTTACAAATAGTATTTTTGAGTCCTAAAAAGTTGAATTTTGAAAGGAGTATTATTAGTTAATTTGGGCTCTCCAGAAAGTCCTACCGCAAAAGATGTTAAGCCATACCTAGACGAATTTTTAATGGATGAACGGGTCATAGACGTTCCTAAAATACTTCGTAACATATTGGTCCGCGGAATTATTTTACAAACACGACCTAAAAAATCTGCCAAAGCGTATAAGAAGATTTGGTGGGAAGAAGGTTCCCCTCTCATTGTTATCTCAGAACGTTTTGCCGAAAAGGTGCGAAAGCATTCGGATATTCCAATTGCCCTCGGCATGCGATATGGAACAATGACCATCAAAAATGCACTTTCCGAACTTCATGATAAAGGAGTAGATGAGGTTTTATTAGTTCCTTTATACCCTCACTATGCCATGTCTTCTTATGAAACAGTAGTTGTAAAGGTGTTGCAAGAACAACAACAATATTTTCCGGAAATGCATGTCACTACCATGCCTGCTTTTGACAGGAATGAGGAGTATATTACGGTCTTATCGGATAGTATTACGGACGGATTAAAGGGTTTTGATTACGACCATGTACTCTTTTCATACCATGGGATACCGGAACGGCATATTCGAAAATCAGATCCTACGCGGTTTCATTGCAAAATAGATGGCACTTGTTGCAGCATAAATTCTGTGGCACATGCTACCTGTTACAGGCATCAGTGTTATGATACTACCGAAAGGGTAAAGCACGTATTACAATTACCCGAAAATAAAGTGAGCAGCTCCTTCCAATCCAGATTGGCAGGGGATCCATGGCTAAAACCCTATACGGACTACGAATTTGAGCGTCTTGCTAAAGAAGGCAAGAAAAAATTGGCAGTTATTACACCGGCTTTTGTAAGCGATTGTTTAGAAACGCTGGAGGAAATAGCCATGGAGGGCAAAGAACAGTTCGAAGAAGCCGGGGGTGAAGGGTATAAACACATTCCTTGTTTAAATGATAGCGAAGCATGGGTAGCCCTAATGGCAAAATGGATCAAAGAATGGCAGACTAATGAAACACTCCCCGTGTAATGGCCGGTGTTTCCTCAGATGAATTAGGCACAACATCTATTGGGAAACTCCTGATAAATGCTATAGGAGATAGAGACCTGGCACTTGTTCA
>CBDUCK010000041.1:0-16130 GCA_965365635.1 uncultured Muriicola sp. | reverse complement strand
ATAGATTTGGCCAACAAAGGTTTTTACACTCAAAAGTAAAAACCTTTGTTGCTTTTAGTCTAGTCCTTAGGTCCTTGATGCAATGCTGCCGCTGCTGCCCCAATTATACCGGCATGGTTCTGTAATCCTGCAGGAATAACGGGAGTTTCTATTTTAATATACTCTTTGTATTCTTCAAAATCCTTAGAGGTTCCTCCTCCAAGTATGATTAGGTCTGGAGAAACAATTAATTCTACATATTCCAAAAAGATATTGAAACGTTTGCCCCACTGTTTGTAGGAAAGACCGTCTCGCTCTTTTGAAGAAGCTGCGGCCCAATCCTCTATCTTTTTAAATTTTTTATAAGGCATTTGTCCGAGTTCAAAATTAGGGATAAGCTCCCCATCCCAAAAAGCGCCACTACCCAATCCGGTACCAATGGTGATCATGACTACAAAACCTAGTTTTCCTTTACCAACGCCATAGTTCATGGTAGCATAACCCGCGGCGTCCGCATCGTTAATTACCGTTACGGGAAGACCTGTTGCTTCACTAAAGAGTTCTTTTACGTTTACATTCATCCAACTCTTATGCAAATTACCCTGAGACTTGCAAACACCATGTCTAATTAGAGAGGGAAATCCACAGCCTACAGGCCCTGTATAATTAAAATGGTCTACAATTTGTTTAACAACTTTCGCCATTGCCTTTGGCTTGCGAGAGGCAGGTGTGGGAATTCTAAAACGTTTGGTGGTCATTTCACCGGTTATAGAGTTTACCAAAGCTCCTTTCATTCCTGTACCACCAATATCTATTCCCAATACAATCATATAAAACTTAAAATGGCGTATACGCCTTGTTAAACGCGGGTAAAAGTAACAAAATTCTTATTGAAATGATCTAAGTATGGTTATTGCAATTTCCCTTTTTTATATAAGTGGTCAAAAATAAGGTGACCAACTTTTGAAACCCTGGGTTTGTCAGGATAGCCAAGCCATGCAATTTCTTCAATTTCAGCAGCTGCTTGCAAGACCCCGGCATATGACGCAGTATAGCAGGTCATTCTGACTAAAATACCCGGTTCACGGCCGTCTGCCTGTGCTTCAAACGTCTTCATAAATTTAATGGACGAAGTGTTGAGAGTAACCTCTAGTTCTTCATTAATTTCTCTTGAGAGTGCAGAAACATCGGATTCTCCTTTTTCTCTTTTGCCTCCGGGAATATAAAACAGTTGTTTTCCTTTACTTCGAACACACAATAGTTTGCCTTCTTTTAAATGGATCCAGGCAAGTTTATCTATGATATTCTCTGAGGGTTCAATATAGTAATCAATAGAACTTAAAGAATGATTCGGATCTATCTTATCCAGCAATATATCTATTAACTTTCCAAAACTGGTTAGGGTGCCTAATTTTTTGTTTTTACCCAAGGCACTGGAGATCGTTTCATCTCTATTGCCAAAAGTGTACCCACCTTTCTTAATCCATAGTACGTTCAGCAAATGCTGCATAAGCACGTTCCCCAGCTGATCTATCGAAATTGCAATCTTTAAAAAATATTCCCCTACTCCTTTAAAACCTTTTTTGAATAGGGTATGAAAAATCCCGTACAACAGTCCCAAAGGGCCGGTTATAACCAGTAATAAAATAGAGATCAAGAAAAGTAAACCTCCTATGAGAGGATTGGATTTTTTACCCGGTTTTTCGGATTGCTTTTTACGAATCATGTCTGTTGCGTTTACAATACATAGTTCATAAACCCCCTTAATTTAATGTGTTATTTCTTTGGGCCTAATCAGGAACCATCCAAAAAACAGCAGACTAAGTAGTAATAAGATACCTCCTAACACATAGAACAAATGGGCTTGTGTAAAATAATCCAAAAAAGGTAATAGGACCAAAGGCGATAAGAACTGACCCATAAACCAGAATGTGGTTAGTCTTCCTATTTCTCTACCCCGGATTTCCAGAGGTGCAAGTTGCATCACCCACACATTTGCATTGGGGATCATTACACCCATGCCTAAACCGGCAAGGAGCATTCCCAAAAGTACCATTTCAAAGGAATTCCCAAAAGCGATAGTGACATAGGCCAACGCCATCAACAAATAGCCAACACCAAAGATCTGTCTAAACCCAAGGATATCTTTTATCCGGGAATAGGAAAAGGATGACACTGCAGAAAATAATGTACTTGAAGCAATCGCAATTCCAATCATAGTATTTTTTTCAATACCGATCGACTTTAAATAAAAGGGAATCTGTACCGGAATAATAAAAAATATGACCCACATGAGCATTACATTCCCGAATATCAACCAAATGATAGTTGGGGACTTTTTATCGGACTGCATTTTTTTAATACTCGTAGTTTCGGCAGGCTCTTTTAAAAATAGATAGGTAGCCGGCAAAATAAGCAGAGAGAAGAAATAAAGTAAGAATGGCACTCTCCAGCCAATGTCTGCCAAAATACCGCCGAGGGTTATAAATATGATCCCTCCAATAGACATGATGGCAATTTGCAAACCTGCAAATTTTTGGCGTGCTTTCCCTTGGTAATAATCGGCCACCAGTGTGGTAACAACTGTCATGGTGATGCCCACACAAATTCCAAGAAGGGCTCTGCCAGCGAGTATAAGATAAATATTGTCTAGCCAATACCCGGAGGACCCTCCAACGGCATAAAAAAGAAGTGCGGCCCCTAATAATTTGAGTCGACCAATCTTATCAATGATTATTCCGGCAATAATAGCGCTCAATGCAATAAAGAGGCCAGGAAAAGATAGCGTAAGCTTTACGAGTGCCGCACCATTGGGTTCCATTTCAAATGTTTTGGTCATATCCGGGAGTGATGCCGAAATGGTGATCATAGACATTATGGTAAGACTACTAACCAATAATAGGGTAGCCTTTACTTGCCAGGTTTCAGTATTCATAATTTGGTGGGTTATATAATACCCTCGAAGGATTGTAGTTACGAGGGTATTAATTATTGTATGTGAAAAGCCGCCAGGGTTTTTACACCATCTGTCCTTTCATTAGTTTGGGTAGCATTTCTTTAAAATTCTCCTTTTTATTTAAGTGAGGAAGTGGATCTTTTGGTTCCTCAACCCCCAAAAATTTGCATATAGGACCCCAACCATCGCGTACATCGTATACGAGTAGTTTGTCCGCAGGTACGGTAGCTTTTACCTCTGCAATATGGTTTTCCCAAACAGTTTTAGCGAATTCTTTGTCCTCAAATTTGCCCTGAAGTTCATTGGCAAAAAATGTCTTTTTGAAAAATTTAATACATTTCACTACATTTCTGGCACGCGCACTGGTTAACAGTTTCCCCATCATTTTTATTTTTTCACCCGGGGTTTGTGGCCCTGCCCTGAAAACTGTACTATCAACACTTTTGTACCAGGATTCGAAATCGCGGATCGTAAGAATTACTCTTGCATCCGGATATTTTTTCATATGCTCCTTATACCATGGGTAGCCAGGAAAGTCGACAGTGGCATCGTAGCCATCGTATAGTGTCTCCCAATCCGTGTCTCCAGTTTCTGAAAGCGTTTTCCATAAGTATAATTTATGTGGATTAACCAGGAGTTCTTTCATGTGGTAAACATGTGAAAATCCCAGTGTTTCTAATGAGCGTTTTAGGGTAGTTGTTCCGGTTCTTGGAAATCCGGCACCAATTATTTTAATAGATATTTTTTCTTGTTTTAAGGTTAGTTATATTATAATGTTCTCCGTCTTGAGTCGCTGGTGGAGGCGGCATTTTAAAGACAAAAGGTTCGGGTTGTGGATCAATTGGTTTTAACTCTTTACCTTCAAATGCAGGGTAATCAACTGTAAAAAGAGTGCTTCTAAACATGCCATAAATAAATGGCCCTGTAGGTTGTGAAACAGACCCATCGGGTAGTGCATAATCGAATTTATAAGGAGTCCAATACTCCCACACTATATCTTTATTTTCATCTATTTCCAAGAATCGGCCTTGCATGCCCTGAGTAATAAAGGTATGGCCATTTTGCAATCGGTGAGCGCCTGAAACAAAGGCAGAATACATAGAATATTTATCTGGAGCGGTATAAGACCAATCCGGATCTTGCGGACCAAATACACCGCCCTCGGGAAGCGCATAATTTCCATTCTCATCTGTTGGAATGGACCACTCATAAATAGCACTATAATTACCAAGGTCCCCTATGGCAACATTCATCTCCGGAGAATTGGCGCTTCCCAGGGCCGCTCCCAGGGATGGTAATTTATTATTAGGGTTTGGAATGTCATTAACATACACCGTTAAATGACCTTCTCCCGGATATCCTTTTGGAACCCATTTCACATCGTGTTGAAAAAAAAGTTTCTGGTCTTCTTTGGTGCCACGCCCATAATTGGCCGGATTCCCCCATCGATAGAGAAGGTCCCCGCCGTAACCTGCATTGCCTCCCGAACTTCCTTTCGCTTCCTCTGTGGTGGTGCTGTGGTCCAAAACATAAACTTCTCCAAAGCCAGGAACGCTGATCACAATTTGATCTAATCCCGGATTATAAGAGATAGCATTAGTGTGTGTGAGATCGGATCCCTGATTGTCTACAGTAGCATTCGAAGTCATCATCCCCATTTTTTTCATCTGTTCAACTTGTTCTTCAGTCATGGGTGGACCCGCTTCCGCACTTGGGATATTTATATTGATCTTTCTTGGATTTTCGGCAACCACACCATAATTACTCTTGGCAGGGTCTAATTCCTGAATCAGGTGATCTTTCATGTGCCATTCCCAAACGATGTTACCGCCATCGGGTTTAATCGGTTCAATTTCAATTATTTTATCGAGCCATATCCCTGCTTTTGGAATATGATGTGGATCTTTCCCCATTGCTGCAGCTTCTTCTGGGGAAAGTGCTTCATAAGAAATGGCCAGGATATTTCCATTGGGCATTACCTCTATATCATGATGGATTAACTCTGTTTCACTGTAGTATTTAAAATCCCACACAATGTTTCCTTCCCAATCATATTCGCGAATCCTACCAGCCTGCCCGCCTGCGGCAAATGTTGGAAAGTCTTCATCTCGTTCCAGCCGTATTAAGTTACCGTTAGGCTGTAAATAGGAATTCATAGAATTGAGTTCCGATTCCCAGGTGTGTACAACATCCCCTTCTTTATTTATTAGGAAAGTGAACGTACTGCTAGAAGGTTCAAAAAGGACATAGCCATTGGTTCCTTTATCTGTATTTAGGATAAGTCCCCTTTTTTCTGATACTCCCGATAAACTTCGGGTATCTTCAGGATTCCAAACTTTAACTGCTGCAATTTTTTGTTCTTCAGTGTTAGAAGTTTCTGTTTTACAGGAATAAAAACTGATAGAAACAAATAAAAAAAGTAACAGGTGTTGAACTCTGTTGGTCATAGTTGAATTATTTTATGGTTGGTATTGAACAGAAAGATACATTTTTTTTACTATTTCTTATGTATTGAGACGTAACTCATGTAATATTAAACAGCTTTCTGGACTACTTCGAAGACTTTGTTACCGTCGCATTTAAGAGTCTTGGAGGGATACTTAAGGATCAAAGCATAGTCGTGGGTAGCCATCAGGATTGTTCTACCAGCCTTATTAATTTCTTGTAAAACTTTCATGACCTCTACACTGGTCTGGGGATCGAGGTTTCCTGTGGGTTCGTCTGCCAGAATAAGCTCGGGATCGTTTAATAATGCCCTTGCAATGGCTATACGCTGTTGTTCTCCCCCGGAGAGTTCATGTGGGAATTTAAAACCTTTGGTCTTCATCCCTACTTTTTCCAGGACTTCTTCAATTTTTGCGTCCATTAGGGCCTGGTCTTTCCAACCGGTAGCTTTTAATACAAATAGAAGATTCTTATTAATGTTTCTATCGGGAAGCAGTTTAAAATCCTGAAAAACGATCCCAAGTTTCCGTCTCAAATAGGGGATGTCTTTCTCTTCCATGGTTTTTAAGTTAAACCCAACAATACGTCCATGCCCATGCTTTAAGGGAAGATCGGCATAAATTGTCTTCATAAAACTACTTTTTCCGCTCCCTGTTTTACCAATAAGGTATACAAATTCCCCTTTTTTAATTTCGAGGGTAATGTCGTTGAGCACCATATTTTCTTTTTGAAAAACGGAAACTTCTTTTAGGTTCAGAATAGGTTCTTCCATGTTCAGCATTGTTGATATAAAAGTAATAAGTTACTTACGATATTACATGTAAAGGGCTTAAAAATCTTTTTCTTTGATTTGTTTATACTGCGGAACAATATTTAACGTTACTAAGAGAAATACGGTAATTCTTAACTCCTTGAGAAACTCATGCGATAGAATATAACTGCCCTCTCCCTTGTATATTTGGGTGTTGTCTTTATAGGCTTCGCTCAGGAATCTAAAATATATACACACGACGATAGGCAATATCAGGAAGCCCTGGCGCTTTACCACAATAAGCAATACCAGGCAGCTCAAACACTATTTAACAAGGTAAGGTCTAGTACAAACGATACGGAAACAGAGGCTAATAGCGCGTATTATGTTGCTAATGCCGCTGTGCGACTCAACCAGTTGGGAGCAGATCGTTTAATGGAAGATTTTGTAACACGCTATCCAACATCTACGAAACGAAATTCGGCTTTTTTGGATGTTGCGGATTACTATTTTGAAAACGGCAAATATCCCTATGCACTTAAATGGTACAACAAGGTTGATCAAAGCGCTATGGCCAGAAAAGACCTGGAACGCTTTAACTTTTCTATGGGATATGCTTTATATGCTTCAAAAAAGCCCGAGCAGGCAGAACGCTATTTAAACAAGGTTGCCAATACACCTACCTATGGTTCGCAGGCCAAGTATTATCTCGGATTTATAGCGTATCAGGAGGATGATTATGAAGAGGCGAGTGCCCGTTTTGATCAGATCACAGATCAGGATGTGCTAGATGAGAAGCTGTCTTATTTTCAGGCAGATATGAACTTTAAGCTGGGGAATTTTGAGGAGGCAATTGCCCTCGCCAAAAAACAGCTTCCGAAGTCTGATCGGAAAGAAATATCAGAATTAAACAAGATTATCGGGGAGAGCTATTTCAATATGGAGCAATATGCCGAAGCAATTCCCTATCTGGAACAGTACAAAGGGAAAAGAGGCAGGTGGAACAATACCGATTTCTACTTATTAGGGTACTGTTATTACAAGCAAACAGATTATGCCAATGCAATTCTGCAATTCAATAAAATAATTGGTGGGGCTAACAGTGTTTCTCAAAATGCCTATTACCACCTCGCAGAATGTTATTTGAAACTCAATAAAAAACAGGAAGCTTTAAATGCTTTTAGAAATGCTTCTCAAATGGATTTCAGCAACGAAATTCAAAAAGATGCCTATCTGAATTATGCTCGACTCAGTTACGAGATAGGAAATGCCTATGAACCAGTTTCGGAGGTACTGGCTAAATATCTTAAAAAATATCCTGGAGATGACTACGCCAAAGAACTTCAGGAACTTTTGGTTGATTCCTATATTACATCTAAAAATTTCAAAGGAGCGTTGGTACTCTTGGAAGAAAATAGAAACTACGCCAGCAAGGCTACCTATCAGAAAGTGGCCTTTTATAGGGGGGTTGAAGTATTTTTGGAAACTGATTATTCGGAGGCAGTTGAGGTGTTTTCAAAAGCTATTGATAATGCAGCCGATGCAGTTTTCACGGCGCGTTCACAATATTGGAAAGCGGAATCTCAATACCTTTTAAACAGGTTCGATGAGGCATTGGTAGGCTTCATTCAGTTTCAACAAAACAGTGCGAGCAATTCTACACCGGAATATAGCGAGTTAGATTATAATTTAGGGTACACGTACTTTAAGTTAAAAGATTATAATACTGCCACAACTTATTTCAAAAAGTTTTCCAAAAAGGATAGGTCCAGTGCCATGGTTCAAAATTCGCTTGTGCGTTTGGGGGATTGTTATTTTGTAACCAGTAAATACCAACCTGCTATCGAAGCCTACAACACATATATAGAACGAAATGGTGCAGAAAGAGATTATGCAGCTTTTCAAAAGGCGATTAGCTATGGCTTTGTAGGTCAGAACACTACCAAACTGAAAGAATTAAAAGGCTTTGTCAATAGCTATCCAAATTCTACATTAAAGGACGACGTTTTATTTGAACTCGGCAATTCGTATGTAAAAGACAACAAAGAGCAGGAAGGATTGGATGTATATGACCAATTGATTAGAGAATATAGAGGTAGCCGTCTTGTTCCACAGGCCATGTTACGGCAAGGGTTGGTTCATTATAATGCCAGTAGAAATGAACAGGCACTCGTCAAATTTAAATCAGTTGTAAAGGACTTTCCAAATACACAAGAAGCCATACAAGCCGTGGCGACCGCTAAACAGGTATATGTGGATATGGGCCGGGTAAGCGAATATGGTAGATGGGTACGGGAATTAGACTTTGTTGAGGTGAGCGATACTGAGTTAGACAATGCCAGTTTTGAATCGGCGAACAAACAATATCTGGAAAGTAAAGAACAAGCAGCTATTCGGGGATTTGAAAACTATCTGAAAGATTTTCCTTCCGGGATGCACATCGTAGATGCTCATTTTAATTTGGCCCAACTTTACTTTTCTAAAGGTGAGAACAGTAAGGCATTGCCGTCTTATAAATTTGTAGCAGACAGGGGAGGTAATGAATATGCAGAGCAGGCATTAGCAAGGGTATGTGAGATTTTAATTGGCACAGATTCATATTCGCAGGCCATACCTTATTTAGAGCAATTAGAGGCATCTGCAGACATTACTCAAAACAGAACCTACGCCCAATCTAATCTAATGAAGGGGTATTACGGGGAAGGTAATTATGACCAGACCTTGAAGTATGCCGAGAAAGTATTAGCTACCACGGATATTGATAATCGTATTAAAAGTGATGCACATATCATGATTGCAAGGTCTGCTATTAAAACGTCTGATGAGGATAGGGCAGAAGAGGCGTATAGTGAGGTTCTTAAGATTGCCACCGGAGTTTTAGCTGCTGAAGCCCTGTATTACGATGCCTTCTTCAAAAACAAGCGAAGTAATTTTGAAGCATCTAATAGTTCTGTGCAAAAACTAGCTAAAGATTATGCGACATATAAAGAATGGGGAGGAAAAGGATTGATTCTAATGGCCAAAAATTTTGACAGCTTGGAAGATGCATTTCAGGCAACCTATATTTTGGAGAGTGTCATAGAAAATTTTACCGAATACCCGGAAATAATTACGGAAGCTCAGAAGGTTTTATCTAAAATTAAGATTAGAGAAGCAGAGCGTAATTCATCTGTAAAACCCGATGGAAATTAATAAACGGAGCCCACGTATGACTAGAAATATTCAACTTACTATTATAATCTCCTTTAGTTTTCTTTGGGGAATAGTTGCACAGGATGATAAAGATATAGGAACAGAAACGGTTACTGTAGTAAGGCCATATGCCCCAACGGTCTCTGATGCGTTTAAAATAAAATCGCTGCCCACACTCAATGATTCTATTGTGTTAAAAAAGAAATCTATTGCCTATAGCATTTTTTCGGTTCCGGTGGCGTCCACGTTTACCCCGGCTAAAGGGAAGGCTGCATCGGTTCAAAAGTCCAAACCAGAGAAATTATATAATTCTTTTGCTTCGGTTGGATTAGGAAATTTTAATAACGCGCTGGTAGATTTTTATACAAGCAGGGATATAAATCGCGGTAATGAACGTTTAGATGTTGGCCTAACTCATTTTTCTTCGAGAGGTGATTTAGACGAAGTACTTCTAAATACGGATTTTTATAACACCAAACTAGATGCTGGCTATTCCAAAAGAGATCGCGACTTTGATTGGGAGACCACTATTGGGGTGCAACACAGACTATATAATTGGTATGGACTTCCTTCAGGAGTTTTCGATGAGGCGACTATTAACTCAATAGATGAAAAACAACAGTATTTTAATGCGGAACTAGCAGGTCATATAAATTTAGAAGAGTCAGTTTTTAGCAGGGGAGAAGTTCTTTTACGCCGATTCTGGGATGACGTATCCTCTGGGGAGAACAGGGGAATATTGAACTTCACCCTGGAATTTCCGATTACTGAAGAATTGTTAACAATTAGAACCAAGATAGACTATGTAACTGGTGAATTCCTGAATGCTAATGTGAATAATTTTGTGAACGCACCTGCTATACAATACAGCCTTTTTCAGGCGAGTGTAAATCCTAACATCCTTATTTTACGAGATAACCTAACGTTGAATTTAGGTGCTAATCTGGTCTATGGAATGGACGCAGAAACAAATGAGAATAATTTTTATATCTATCCAACGGTGAGTGCTTCCTATCGTTTATTAGACGATGTAGCTATTGCTTACGGAGGGGTTAAAGGCCAACTAAAGCAAAACTCATATTACGATTTTGCGGACCAAAATCCGTTTATTTCGCCTACGATTACAATACAGCCAACAGATCAGCAATACGATGCCTACGTAGGACTCAAAGGACAACTTTTGCCCAATTTAAGCTATAACATCAAAGGGTCCTATGGTGCTGAGAACCGGAGGCCATTATTTACACTAAATCCTATAAATAACTTTAGGAATGATGAAAAGGGATACTACTACGGCAATTCATTTGAGGTGTTTTATGATGATGTTAAAACCTTAGGGATTTTTGGTGAAATTAATGTGGATATTAATCAAAACTTCTCTTTGGGGATCAACGCTGAGGTGTATGAATACGATACCGAAACAGATAACCCTGCCTGGAATTTACCGAATGTAAAGGGTTCCTTGTTTATGGACTATCAGATAGATGAACATTGGTTTATGGGGGCTAATCTTTTCTTTGTAGGAGAACGTGAGGATTTTAGTTCCGTAGTGGTCCAAAACGTTCAGCCATCGGAGTTTCCAGCACTTAATGATCAACTCACCATTTTTGCCAAGGCAAGTAATATTGCGAATAACGATTATCAGCAATGGGCTAATTTTAGAGTGCAAAGCTTTCAGATTTTGGCAGGAGCTACCTATAAGTTCGATTTTTAGTGTCTGCGGAGTGGCAACCTTGCAAGCAAAGACATCTCTGTAAGGGGATTCCCCCTTATATCTCCTAAATTTCACCTTTTAACGAGGCCTGTTGTAAGTATTTCACCAATGAGCAGTTTATTCTTTATTTTTAGGGTAGTTACTATTGGTTGTAATAAATGAACAGAAGTTTAACGTACGGTGTACTGCTGTTATGCAGTCTTGGGATAACCAATAGTGTTTCTCAAAACCTGGTGCTCAATCCAAGTTTTGAGTCGCACGTTAATTGTCCGGTTCGTTTAGGGAATTTTAGTGAAGACTTAAATTCCTGGAGTACTCCAACCAAAGGTTCTACAGATTATTTTCATGCCTGTAGCGAGGCTATGGGTACCCCTAAGAATTTTAATGGGACACAGATATCCGATTTTGGGAAGGGGTATGCTGGTTTTTATCTGTATGCCCCAAATGATTACAGGGAGTATATGCAGGCAGAACTTTCAGAACCACTACAACAAGGGGAAACATATGAGTTGTCTTTTTTTGTGAGTTTAGCAGAACGATCAGATTTTGCCGTCAAGGAATTTGGTGCTGTGTTTTCAAAAAATAAGATAGACATTCAAATTCAGAAACCCCTTTCCAAAATGCAATTGTATAAGGATAAGGAAAATAAATTTTCCAACATAGTAATTGGTTTCTCCCATTTTGCAAATGACACCAAAGACTGGATGTTAGTTGCCACCGATTATGTGGCTAAAGGAAATGAGAAGTATCTCATACTGGGGAATTTTAAAACCAATGCCAGGACAAGGAAGTTTCTATTTAAAAAAGGGGCGAAGCAAGGGGCTTATTACTATGTTGATATGGTATCATTGGTTTCTAAGGGCCAATCTAACGTGCAGCCTGTTGTGGATACCGAATCTAACATCGAATCCTATGCACTAAACAAGCCACATCTTTTTGAACATGTTCTTTTTGATTTTGACAAGTATAAATTACTTTCTACGGCGAAAGTTCACCTTAAGAAGACATATGACTATCTTAAAGCCAATCCATCATTGCATATTGTTATTCATGGTCATACAGATGATGTAGGAACTGCGGATTACAATACACGCTTATCTAATAATCGCTGTAGGGCTGTAGCAGACTATTTTTTAGCATTGGGCCTGTCAAAAGAGCGTATTTCATGGGTAGGTCATGGAGGAACATTACCTATAGCTGAGAATACTTCTGCAACGGGAAGACAAAAAAACAGACGAGTAGAATTTATTTTAACAAAGAAATAGTCCTCCATTGGTTCTAATTGCGTAGCATCATCAGATGTAGAATAGACGCCTTGTCATCAGGTATTTACACAAGAATGCCGTTCTTTGTATAAAATAGTGTACAATGGATCTAAAAATTGCGGTATTAATAGATGGAGATAACATTCCTTCAGCTTATGTAAAGGAAATGATGGAGGAAATAGCTAAGTATGGAAACCCTACCATAAAAAGAATATATGGAGATTGGACCAATCCAAGATTAGGAAAATGGAAAAATGTTTTGCTAGAAAATGCTATAACACCTATTCAACAATACGGATATACTGCTGGGAAAAATGCAACAGATTCTGCTATGATTATCGACGCCATGGATATTTTGTATTCGGGGAAAGTTAATGGGTTTTGTTTAGTTAGTAGTGATAGCGATTTTACACGCTTAGCCACCCGACTTAGGGAGGCAGGAATGCAGGTTTTTGGAATTGGAGAAAAGAAAACACCTAACCCGTTCATTGTTGCCTGCGACAGATTCATCTATATCGAAATTTTAAAGAAACAATCCGGGGAAGATGATAGGGGAGCTCCGGAGGATAAGGTGACTAAGAAAAGTGGAATAGACAAGGTTACCAAAAAAGATATCCAACTACTAACTTCAACAATTGATGACGTAGCGGATGATGATGGATGGGCATTTCTTGGTGATGTAGGCAGTCTTTTGCAAAAGAAACAACCTAATTTTGATTCACGAAATTACGGCTATCAAAAGTTAACCCCACTCATAAACAGTATAGGAAAGTTTGAGATTGAACGCCGGGAAGATGCTAAGGGCAGAAAGAAGCTTATCTATGTGAGGATTAAATAATACAGAACCCCAGGGGATTCGAAATTCTATTAAAAATTTTATTTTGGGTGTAAACTACAAAAAAAGCCGAAGGATTCCCTTCGGCTTTTTGCTGATTAGTAAGTATGAATATCTACCATGAAATTGGCACGGCTACCCGTGTAGTACCCCAGCCCATAATCATATGTATTCCATTGTCCACATCTTTGTAAGCGATAGAGAAAGCTTCAAGTGCATCAGAACCTTCAGAAACACCGCCCATTACTCTAGCAACGTCACCAGAGGCATCGTAAAAGTAAGACCCCCATTGGTTCAGCTTGCTATTGAGTATAACAGTCCATTCCTTTTCGCCAGGAATAGTAAAAAGTGCGTATGTTCCAGCTTTTACCGCTTCACCTCCAAATGTAACATCTTTGTAAAATGTAATTTCAGCTGCTTCATTGGCACCTGTTCTCCAAACTTTTCCGGCTGGAGCTAATTCGGACAATGACCGCCCTTTTAATTGTGGACGACCATAAGTAACGCGCAATACCTTATCAGATATTTTGTAATCTGTAGGATAGGATGCCATGTCCATAGGACTTTTATCCATTCCACTGAAATCCTGGCTCACAGCATTGGTTGTAAATGCCATTGCGCATACTAAGGTAATTAGGGTAAGTAAATTTTTCATAATGATGATTTTTAAGTTTGTCAAATCTATTGAGTTATAGCTTTGAATTCTTATAAAGAGTCGTTAAAATTTAGGCATCTTACAATTGATCGATTAAATCAGGAGGAATAGTATAATATACTTACAATTAAATATGTTTAATAGTTAAAATTTATAAAATAGTAATAGGATTGTATATATATGTTTTCTAATTAATACAAATAAGTCATCTTTGTCGTCATAATTAAAAACAATAAGTACCATGTGTGGAATAGTTTGTGCCTTTGATGTAAAGGAAAGTACGGAAGTTTTGCGGCCTCAATTGCTGGAGATGTCTAAAAAAGTAAGACATAGGGGTCCGGATTGGAGTGGTATTTACGCGAACGATAAGGCTATTTTAGCCCATGAGCGTTTAGCTATTGTAGACCCGGCTTCGGGCAAGCAGCCCTTAGTTAGTGAAGACGGGAAACTTATTTTAGCGGCCAATGGGGAAATATATAATCATAGAGAGTTAAGAAAGCAATTTGAGGGCCGCTACCATTTTAAAACAGAATCGGATTGTGAAGTAATTCTGGCCTTGTACCAGGAAAAAGGAGCCGACTTTCTGGATGAAATGAATGGAATATTTGGTTTTGCTATCTACGACACGGATAACGATAGTTATTTTATAGCTCGGGATCATATGGGAATTATTCCACTGTATATGGGGTGGGACAAGAATGGTACTTTTTATGTAGCTTCTGAATTAAAGGCCTTGGAAGGCACCTGTACCACGATAGAGCTTTTCCCTCCGGGTCATTATCTTCACAGTAGTGATGGGGAACTTAAACAATGGTATACTCGCGAATGGATGGAGTATGAGGCCGTAAAGGAAAATGCAACAAGTATTTCAGAAATCCGGGATGCCTTGGAAGCAGCGGTGCACCGTCAGCTGATGTCCGATGTGCCTTATGGGGTGTTACTATCCGGAGGACTCGACTCATCTGTTACTTCGGCCATTGCAAAAAAATATTCTCAAAAGAGAATCGAATCAGACGATATCAAAGAAGCCTGGTGGCCACAGTTACACTCATTTTCTGTGGGCCTAGAAGGGTCTCCGGATTTGGCAGCTGCACAAAAGGTAGCCGACCATATAGGTACGGTGCACCATGAAATAAAATTCACCATACAAGAAGGCCTCGATGCCATAAAGGATGTTATTTATAACCTGGAAACCTATGATATAACAACCATTAGGGCCTCAACACCTATGTATTTAATGGCAAGGGTAATTAAGTCTATGGGAATTAAAATGGTGCTTTCCGGGGAAGGAGCCGATGAGCTTTTTGGAGGATACCTGTATTTTCATAAAGCGCCAAATGCGAAAGAATTTCATGAAGAAACGGTACGCAAATTAGACAAGCTCCATATGTACGATTGTCTGCGTGCAAACAAATCGCTTGCGGCGTGGGGGATAGAAGGCAGGGTGCCTTTTTTAGATAAGGAATTTATGGATGTAGCCATGCGCATGAACCCGCAAGATAAAATGATTAATGGAGAGCGTATGGAAAAATGGGTCTTGCGAAAGGCATTTGAGTCTTATTTGCCAGAAAGTGTGGTCTGGCGTCAAAAAGAACAGTTTTCAGATGGTGTAGGGTATAGCTGGATAGACACCCTTAAAGAATTGGTTGCTCAGGAGGTTACAGATGAACAGCTGGCGAACGCCAAATTCCGGTATCCTAGTCAAACCCCTACTTCAAAAGAAGAATTTTATTACCGTTCCATATTTGAGTCGCATTTCCCTTCTGACGCTGCTGCTCTTTGTGTGCCTCAGGAGGCTTCTGTAGCATGTAGTACACAAATAGCTTTAGAATGGGACGAAGCTTTTAAAAACATGAACGATCCTTCAGGGAGAGCTGTGGCTCAGGTTCATGAAGAAGCCTACGCGAAATAGTTTACTTCAACCGTTTATTCAGTTAGTATTAGCCCTTAAGAAGTACCTCACCGGGTACTTCTTTTGTTTTATTTGTGTTTTTATGATCGCTAATAAAAGGTGAAATAAATCATCAATACAAAGGCCGTTATAAATAAGGGCCCTACAATTCCAAAAATTAAACCTCCAAACCTAAAATCTTTTTGTTCTAGTTTCCCTGTACTATACGCAATGGCATTGGGTGGTGTAGATATTGGCAGGAAGAGGGCTGTGGATGCGCAAAAACCGATCACAAGAGGTAATACAATAGGATTTTGATAGGTCAGTATAATTCCAATAGGAATCAGCACGGTAGCGGTAGCGGTGTTGCTCATAATATTCGACATTAATACGGTGAGAAATGCAAACAGTAATACTAGAACATAGAAATTAAGATCAAAGCCGGTA
>CBDUCK010000040.1:0-16986 GCA_965365635.1 uncultured Muriicola sp. | reverse complement strand
CGGTTGCCGTAAGGCCCACAATAGGTATGTTATCTCCTAACCTGTTGATGATACTTCTTAGATTGCGGTATTCGGGTCTAAAATCGTGTCCCCATTCCGATATACAATGAGCCTCATCTATAGCTACAAAAGACAAGGTAACCGATTGCAAAAATTGAATATAGTCTTCTTTTGTAAGTGACTCTGGTGCTACATAGAGCAGCTTGGTGATACCATCAGTAATATCCTGTTTTACTTGTTTTACCTCGGTCTTATTTAAAGAAGAGTTTAATACATGAGCCACCCCATGTTGCGAAGATATGCCCCTCAAAGCATCTACCTGATTCTTCATTAGGGCAATTAAAGGGGATACCACAATGGCAGTTCCTTCCTTCATAAGTGCAGGAAGCTGATAACACAAAGACTTACCGCCCCCGGTTGGCATAATGACGAAGGTATTGTTCCCCTCGGTTACATTCTTAACAACATCTTCTTGAAGTCCTTTGAATTTAGAAAATCCAAAATATTTTTTTAGTGAGGCATGCAATTCTTTTTCAGTCAATACCATTCCTAAATAATTTAATTATTCCAACAGCAGTAAGAAGCACTTTCATTTTAATAAGATCTAGTTTACTAATCGTTCTTCGGGTAAAAGCAGTAATTTATTCTTCTTTGTTATAGAATACCCTATAAAATAAGTTTATGTAATTTTGTTTTATTAAATATAACATATTCTTTTAGAAAGAGTTTAAATAAAAATACAAATTCTTCTAAGGAGATAATATAAACGCATACATACTTTGAGTAATAACAAAGGTATTTTAGCATTGGCTAAAAAAACCATAGAAACCGAAGCAGCAGCTATTCATAATTTATCATTGCTCTTAGATCAGCAGTTTGCAGATGCCGTCAACTGTATCTATTCTGCAAAAGGAAGAGTGGTTATAACCGGTATAGGTAAAAGTGCCATCATTGCTTCCAAAATTGTGGCAACGCTTAATTCAACAGGCACCCCGGCTATTTTTATGCATGCCGCAGATGCCATTCATGGTGATTTAGGCACCATTCAAAAACACGACACGGTTATATGTATTTCCAAAAGTGGAAGCACACCGGAAATAAAAATGCTAGTACCCCTCATTAAAATAGGGAAGAATAAGCTTATAGGAATGACTGGTAACACCAACTCGTTTTTGGCAGAACAGGCAGATTTTGTTCTTAATACGTTCGTAGAAAAAGAAGCCTGTCCCCATAATTTAGCACCAACAACAAGTACTACGGCACAATTAGTTCTAGGGGATGCTCTGGCAATTTGTTTATTAGATCTTCGCGGATTTAGCACGAAAGATTTTGCCAAATTTCATCCTGGTGGCACCCTTGGAAAAAAACTATATCTAAGAGTGTCAGACATTGCCTCTGCCAATATGAAGCCTAAGGTGGACTTACATGCCCCCATAAAAAATGTTATCGTTGAAATTTCTCAGAACATGTTGGGAGTAACTGCCGTTATGGATAATAATATAATTATTGGTATTGTAACAGATGGAGATATTAGGCGTATGTTGAACAAATACGAAAATATTAACGGATTAACTGCGAAAGACATTATGACCACGGACCCTAAAACAATTGAATCCGATGTGTTAGCAGTGAAAGCGCTAAAAGAAATGCAAAACAAAGGTATCTCGCAGTTATTGGTGCAAGATGGCACCAAATATATGGGGGTAGTTCATTTACATAACTTAATAAACGAAGGCATACTGTAATGGCGACAAAGACCAATCACCCTAATGAAATGTCTTTTCTGGACCATCTTGAAGAACTAAGATGGCACTTAATACGTTCTACCTTAGCCATTGTAATCATTGGCACAGTGGCATTTATGATGCGGGGATTTGTTTTTGATACCGTTATTTTTGGCCCGTCAAAAATGGATTTTCCGACCTATCGCCTTTTTTGCGACATTGCCACATTTTTTGGCTTCGAATCTGCATTTTGTGCTGACAAACTGCCTTTCACCATTCAAAGTCGATTGATGGCTGGGCAATTTTCAGCACATATATGGACTTCGATTTGGGCCGGGTTTATTGTAGGTTTTCCATATGTACTTTACGAAGTATGGAAATTCATAAGCCCCGGACTGTATGAAAAGGAGCGTAAAAATTCGAGAGGTTTTATTCTAGTCGCTTCATTTCTATTTTTCTTGGGGGTACTTTTTGGTTACTATGTTGTGGCGCCATTATCCATCAACTTTTTAGGAACTTATCAGGTGAGCGAAGTTGTATTGAATGAATTTGATATAGGCTCTTATATTGCTACCGTGAGGTCTTCGGTAATTGCATGTGGTATTTTGTTTGAACTGCCTATCCTGATATTCTTTTTGACCAAAGTGGGGTTGGTTACACCTGAAATTCTGAAAAAATATCGGAAAATTGCCATGGTGATTGTTCTGATATTATCTGCCGTAATTACACCCCCTGATGTAGCCAGCCAAATTATTGTGGCTGTTCCGGTTTTATTTCTGTATCAGGTGAGCATCTACATCTCTAAAATTGTACTTAAACGACAGGCTAAAAAAGAAAAAAAACATGCCAAATCAACTTGAGGAATTTAATGCCTATCGTTCCAAAATGAACGATAAACTTCTGGGAGCCAATAACAAACTAATTAAACGCATCTTTAACCTAGATACCAATGCCTATGCAGCAGGTGCCCTGGATGTTAAAACAAAAGAATTATTAGGCCTTGTAGCCTCTGCCGTATTGCGTTGTGACGACTGTGTTAAATACCATCTGGAAAGTGCCCATAAGCAAGGAGCCAAGAAAGAAGAAGTAATGGAAACACTGGGCATTGCAACTTTGGTTGGCGGTACCATTGTAATTCCCCACTTAAGAAGAGCGTATGAATATTGGGAGTTATTGGAAGAACAGGAAGGTTAAAAAAAGTCTAATTCTTTTTGCCTCCTTTATTAATACCTTAGATTTGAACGGTAAAGCACGCTATGAAGCTTAGAGCAGAGAACATAATGAAAGCCTACAGAGGCCGAAAGGTGGTAAAAGGTATATCACTGGAAGTAAACCAGGGTGAGATCGTTGGTCTTCTGGGACCTAATGGTGCTGGAAAAACCACCTGTTTTTATATGATCGTAGGCCTTATTAAACCCAATGGAGGCAGCATCTATCTGGATGACACGGAGATCACAAAATTTCCTATGTACAAGCGGGCTCAAAACGGCATAGGTTACTTGGCTCAGGAAGCGTCCGTGTTCAGAAAACTAAGTATAGAAAAGAATATTTTAAGTGTATTACAGCTCACCAACCTTAGCAAAAAAGAGCAATACATGAAAATGGAACAACTTATAGAGGAATTTGGACTTGGGCATATCCGAAAGAACAGAGGTGACCTATTATCTGGTGGAGAAAGACGACGAACAGAGATCGCCAGAGCCCTTGCAACAGATCCAAAGTTTATTTTGCTTGATGAGCCATTCGCAGGGGTAGATCCTGTGGCTGTTGAGGATATACAGCGTATTGTTGCACAGCTCAAAGATAAAAATATCGGCATCCTTATTACCGATCATAATGTCCAGGAAACACTGGCTATCACAGAACGGTCTTACCTAATGTTCGAGGGCGGGATCCTGAAATCGGGAATCCCGGAAGATCTGGCCGAAGATGAAATGGTTCGGAAAGTGTACTTGGGACAAAATTTTGAACTTAGAAAGAAGAAGCTCGAATTCTAAGACTACATTATTCCGATAAAAATACTTATTTTTTGTCTTGAGAAGCGCTGATGGTATTCACCAAAGAACTCACTATATAAAACAGTATTATCGCCGGAATTGCCAAAAATTTCAAGGTTCCAACAAGAAACAGACTCACAAGAATAAATATGTAGCGCAGCGCATTGTCTTTAAAACTCCAGTTTTTAAATTTCAAAGCAAATAATTCTATAGGCGCGTTTAGTAAAAAACTACTCACGATGACCATTCCAATCAAAAACCAGGGATTTAAAATAATGGCATTCAAAATATCATTCGTGTGATAGATTAAAATTAGTGGGAGTGAAATAATAAGTAATGCATTCGCCGGCGTTGGCAAGCCAATAAAACTCGATACCTGGTTTTCATCCGTATTAAAACGTGCTAAACGATAGGCCGATGCCAGTGTAATTAAAAATCCAAAAAACGGCAAAAGTGTAGCTTTAGTTGAAATCCATTGCATGGTATGGGTCATTTCGATAACATGTTGCATATTCCACCCTCCGGTTTGGCTCATATTTAATAATTGAAACATAACAATCCCAGGAACCAGACCACTGGTGATCATATCAGCCAGGGAATCTAACTGAATTCCAAAATCGCTTTGCACCTTTAAAATACGAGCAGCCAGTCCATCTGAAAAATCAAACAAAATGCCTATAAATACAAATAGAGCCGTTAATTCCCATTGATTCCATACTGCAAATACAACAGCAATACATCCAGAAAAAACATTTAGTAAGGTTAGAATATTAGGTATATGACGCTTCATGCAACTATGTTTGAGGTAAAAATAGCATAATTTTTAATCAAGTGGTTTTGTAACGTATTTTATTCAGATATTTGTTCCCCGAAGAGAAATGGCCTGTTAATGGGCATGAAGAATGAATTTGAAGCGTTATTTTTTCTTATTGATTGCGTGCCTGGGCACAAGCGTCTTTTCACAACAAATTTCTTTGTCGGAAAAAGCGACCGTGAGTGTTATTACTTGTGGTTCTGGCCAGGATTTGTATGCCTCCTTTGGACATAGTGCCTTTAGAGTTCAGGATAGCGCCCAAGGAATAGATTGGGTGTACAATTATGGAACGTTCGATTTTGACACTCCTAATTTCTATATGAAATTTGCCCGTGGAAAGTTACTTTATTCGCTGAGCAAACAGCGCTTCGAAAATTTCCTGTATTCCTACCAGTTAGACAATAGATGGGTTAAAGAGCAAATTCTTAACCTTTCTGCTGATGAAAAAACCGTTCTCTTTGAATTTTTAGAGCAAAATCACCTACCCGAGAACCGCCATTACAAATACGATTTTTTGTTTGAGAATTGTTCTACCAAAATGCCAGACATTCTTAAAGCTGTTTTAGGGGACAATCTTGTTTTTTCTACTCCTTCTGACTATTCACCTGCCACCTTCAGAGAGCTAATTCAGGAAAACTTAAACACAAATACGTGGTCTAGTTTTGGGATAGATCTTGCCTTGGGGTCTGTCATCGATAAAAAAGCCACGCCAAGACAAATGATGTTCCTTCCCAATTATGTTTTCCGGCAGTTTAAATACACTGAACTCAACGGTGAATCTTTAGTAACCAGAGAGCGTACTATTTTAGACTATGAAAATTTTAATAGCGGCAATTATTTTACCACTTCTCCATTGTTCTGGTTTTTATTATTGCTTTTATTTACCATAACCATTACTATTATAGACCTTAAGAATGGCTCCAGAAGCCTCATCTTAGATTTTTTTCTATTTCTTATTACTGGTTTGGCCGGGATCCTTCTATTTTTTCTCTGGTTCTTAACAGATCACTCGGCAACTGCATTAAATTTTAATATTCTTTGGGCATTTCCTCTAAATCTGGTTGCTGCCTATTTTTTAGTTTATCGAAACAAGCTACCCACCTGGTTGCCAAAATACATACTATTTCTTGTTGGCCTATTGATTGTTGTAATCTTTTTATGGATATTCCAGGTCCAGGTTTTTTCACCAATTCTAGCAGTTATTTTACTCGTCTACGCCATTAGATACTCCTTTTTAATTTTCCATTTTAATAAAAATGAAACTCCCATTAGATGAATCTGATTTCGGTAGAAAATATTGCTAAGTCGTATGGCGAAAGAATCCTTTTTTCAGACATTTCTTTTGGGATCAACAAAGATCAGAAAATAGCGCTGATTGCTGAAAACGGTACGGGAAAAACCTCTATTCTTAATATTCTTTCGGGCAAAGATAGCGCCGATAATGGGCAAGTAAATTTTCGCAAGGGTACTCGTATTTCCTATTTGGCGCAGGATCCGGATCTGAATCCGAACCTTACTATTGAAGAAACCATCTTTGCATCCGACAATGAGGTTTTGCAGGTAATTCTCAATTATGAAAAAGCCCTGGAACATCCTGAGGATGAAAAAAAATATCAGAAAGCCTTTGAGGCTATGGAGCGTTTTGCAGCCTGGGATTTTGAAACACAATACAAACAGATTCTGTTTAAACTTCAATTACCCGATCTGCATGCCCAAATTGGTTCGCTGTCTGGTGGTCAAAAGAAAAGGGTTGCCTTGGCCAATGCCTTAATAAACCAACCAGAGGTGTTAATTCTAGATGAACCTACCAACCATCTGGATCTGGAAATGATTGAATGGTTGGAAAATTATTTCGCCAAAGAGAACCTAACGCTTTTTATGGTAACACACGATCGTTATTTTTTAGAACGTGTTTGTAATGAGATCATTGAGTTAGACAATCAGCAATTGTATTCCTATAAGGGTAATTATTCTTATTACCTCGAAAAAAAAGAGGCCAGGCAGGAAATGGAGGCTCTGGAACAACATAAGTCGAGTTTACTATTTAAAAAGGAGTTAGATTGGATGCGGAGACAGCCCAAGGCCCGTACTACCAAGTCTAAATCCAGAATAGATGATTTTTATGAAATTAAAAATAAGGCGCTTCAAAGAAGAAAAGACCATGTAATGCAATTGGAAATAAACATGGAGCGACTAGGAAGTAAGATTCTGGAGTTACACAATGTTTCTAAATCATTTACAAATAAACCTATTTTAAACAAATTCAACTACAGTTTTTTAAAAGGAGAACGCATTGGGATCATTGGCAAGAATGGCACCGGAAAAACAACCTTCCTTAATTTAATAACAGGCCTTGAAACACCAGATGCAGGAAAGATAACAGTAGGCGAAACTATAAAATTTGGGTATTATACTCAAAATGGAATAACCCTTAAATCTGGGCAAAAAGTGATCGATGTTATTCGTGAATATGGTGAATACATCCCCCTCAAAAAAGGGCGACAAATATCTGCTCAACAATTACTGGAACGCTTTTTATTTGACCGTAAAAAACAATACGATTTCGTTGAAAAACTGAGTGGTGGAGAGCGAAAACGGCTCTACTTATGTACAGTTCTGATTCAAAATCCAAATTTCCTGATACTAGATGAGCCCACAAACGATCTGGATGTAGTTACATTGAATGTTCTTGAAAGTTTTTTGCTAGATTTTCCCGGTTGCCTGGTAGTTGTTTCCCATGACAGGTACTTCATGGACAAGATTGTGGATCACCTTTTTATTTTTCGTGGTAAAACGCTAGTAGAGGATTTCCCTGGGAACTATTCGGATTTCAGAATTTATGAAGATAGTCTTCTAAAAGAAAGCAGGGCTGCTAAAGAACTCAAAGGCAAAAAAGCCTCGGAGGGAAATACCTGGAGAACGGATGAAAAAAACAGAAAACTCTCCTACGCAGAACAAAAAGAATATGGTCAGTTAGAAAAAGAGATCAAGAAATTAGAACGTCAAAAGGATGAAATTCAACAACAATTTTCTAATGAGTCTTTATCGGGAGAAGAAATAGATCGTCTATCCATATCGCTTAAGGAACTAATAGACACTATCGACACAAAAACAGAACGATGGTTTGAACTTTCAGCAATCCACGAAAAATAGGTTATTGATAGATTTGGGGTATTTTTTTTTCACAAACGCATCGCATGTTTCAATTTATTCACCGTATAAAGTTTCTATGCACCGCTACCAATCAATACGGTATTCATTCTCCATTCGTTTATCAGTATTTAATTAATTGCCTTTACAAAAGGCCTTCGGACAGCCGCATCAAGGCACTCGATGTCCTTCTGAAAAGTGTTGACTATTTCAAGGCGAAAGCTATCTGGGTGACATCGGACCAGGTGCAATTGAAGCAGCTGCTTAAAAAAAAAGTTCCCCAGCTTACATTTGAAAAGATTCCAAGCGATATCATATACATCCCCTATGACCAGATAACAATTCTTAAAGATCCGCACTTTATAAGCAAGAATTCGCATTCCAATACCCTTGTTTTACTAGAGGGGATATATAAAAACAAGGAAATATATTCCTTATGGCAAAATTTAATCCTAAGCGAAGATTTTCATGTCACAATAGATTTCTTTTATTGTGGGGCACTGTTCTTTAGAAAAGAACAAGAAAAACAACATTTTAAGATTCGAATTTAATCCCTTAATTTTATACAAGATTTTCTTCAAATGGATAATACAATCTTCTATATCTTAGGTGTTGTTGCCGCTATGTATGTATTGCTATCGGTTTTTAACAAAAAAAGGTCCAAAAAACGGAAATCCAGAAAATTTATGGATGGATATGATCGTAAAAAGAAAGATGGTACATCGTCTTAACCCTGTTCTGGCGAAATTTGTTTAACCTATTAGTCACAGCTATCTGTACATAACCAGGGTATGGCATCCTTTAAATAAAAGCAACACAACCTTATGAAAATATATACAAAAACAGGAGATAAAGGTATGACAGGCCTATTTGGTGGCACTCGGGTTCCTAAGCACCATATGCGCATCGAAAGTTATGGCTCCGTAGATGAGTTAAATTCATGGTTGGGTCTTATTCGGGATCAACAAATTGATGAAGAACATGTGGCCGTACTATTGGTTATTCAGGAGAAATTATTCACCGTAGGTGCAATTTTGGCAACAGACCCTGAGAAAGCGATGCTAAAAAGTGGGAAGGAACGACTCAATATTCCAAAGATCAGTGATGCAGACATTGCACTCCTGGAAAACGAAATGGATAAAATGGACAATATACTGCCTCCTATGACCCATTTTGTGCTTCCCGGTGGCCACACCACGGTGTCATACTGTCATATTGCTCGAACAGTTTGTCGCAGGGCCGAACGTATGGCAAGTCTTTTAAACGAAAATGCTCCTTTTGACGAGCATGTTTTGTCCTTTTTAAACAGACTGTCGGATTATTTATTTGTTTTGGCAAGAAAATTGTCGTTCGACTTAAAAGCAAATGAAATTAAATGGATTCCTGAGAAAAAAGACTAATAAATCCCCTATTTATTCGTTATCAAACTATTAAAAACAAGGTTTCTAGAAAAAAAAAATGAAATAAACCTTAAAAAACTTGATTATCTGCGTTTAAAAATTATTTTTGCAGAAATTTAAAATAATACTATTACCATGTATTGGACATTAGAATTGGCATCGTATCTCAGTGATGCTCCCTGGCCAGCAACAAAAGACGAATTAATAGACTACGCCATTAGAACCGGAGCTCCTCTGGAGGTAGTAGAAAACCTTCAATCTATGGAAGAAGAAGGAGGTGAAATATACGAGAGTATTGAAGAAATATGGCCCGACTATCCCACGGAAGAGGATTACCTCTGGAATGAGGATGAATACTAAAATATTGATCAAATTGCTTAAAAAAGTCTCCTAGGAGGCTTTTTTTTTATGTAATTTTGACAGACTTTGAACAGAAATGCGAAGAAATTCGAAACTGGAATGGCTTTTGCCCTAAATAGACGCAAAACATCGGATCTAAAATCAAATTAAAATACAATTATTACTGCCAGCACTACCACCTAAGACAGTAATACATATAAGATAAAATTCATGAGTTTATTAAATACCGTAATAAAGGCTTTTGTTGGAGATAAATCCAAAAAAGATGTAAAAGAATTACAGCCTTTAGTTGAACAGATTAACTCCCATGGAGCTGTTTTGGAATCATTGTCAAATGATGAATTAAGGCAAAAAACAGCAGATTTGAAGGAGAAAATTTCTGAAGACTGTGCTGCTATTACCACACAGATTAACGATCTAATGAAGATCTTTATGCAGCGATCGATAAATTAGAAGAAGAGGCCTATGCCATTACACAAGAAACACTAAATGCTCTATTGCCCGAAGCATTCGGTGTTATTAAGGAAACCACAAGGCGCTTTAAGAACAACAAAACGTTGACTGTAACCGCGTCTGAATATGACCGAATATTATCTGGCTCCAAAGATTATGTCTCTTTGGATGGAGATAAAGCAATTTGGAAAAATTCTTGGGATGCCGCCGGGAAGGAAGTAACCTGGGATATGGTACACTATGATGTACAGTTAATTGGAGGTATCGCATTGCATCAAGGTAAAATTGCAGAAATGCAAACCGGGGAAGGAAAAACATTGGTAGCTACCCTACCATTATATTTAAACGCCCTTACAGGCAAGGGTACACATTTGGTTACGGTAAATGACTATCTGGCAAAAAGAGATAGTGCATGGATGGCTCCTATTTTTGAATTTCATGGAATGTCTGTAGATTGTATAGACAAGCATAGTCCAAATTCGGAAGGAAGAAGAGCTGCCTACAATGCAGATGTTACCTATGGTACCAATAACGAATTTGGCTTTGATTACCTGCGAGATAATATGGCACATACGCCGAGTGATTTAGTGCAACGCCCCCATCATTATGCCATTGTGGATGAGGTAGATTCCGTATTAGTAGATGATGCGCGTACGCCTTTGATCATTTCCGGACCTGTTCCTGAAGGTGACCGGCATGAATTTAACGAACTGCGTCCAAAAATTACGGATATCGTTGAGAAGCAGCGAAAATACCTTACCGGCGTTTTGGCAGAAGCTAAAAAGCGGATTTCTGAAGGAGATACGAAAGAAGGAGGGCTTTTATTATTAAGAGTACACAGGGGACTCCCCAAAAATAAGGCACTTATTAAATTCTTAAGCGAAGAAGGCATTAAACAATTGCTTCAAAAGACTGAAAATTTTTACATGCAAGACAACAATCGGGAAATGCCGGTTGTAGATTCGGAACTCCTATTTGTTATTGATGAAAAAAACAATCAAATAGAACTTACCGATAAGGGAATTGAATATATCTCGGGTGATACGTCAAAAGACTTTTTTGTAATGCCAGATATTGGTAGTGAGATCGCTAAAATTGAAAACCAAGATTTAGAGATAGAAAAGGAAGCTGCTTTAAAAGAAGAATTATTTAAAGACTTTGCCATTAAAAGTGAGCGTATTCATACGATGAGCCAGCTGTTAAAAGCATATACGCTTTTTGAAAAAGATGTGGAATATGTGGTCATAGAGAATAAAGTAATGATCGTTGACGAACAGACAGGGCGTATCATGGATGGCCGTCGTTATTCCGACGGACTTCATCAGGCTATTGAAGCAAAAGAGAATGTGAAGATTGAGGCCATGACGCAAACTTTTGCCACGGTTACGCTTCAGAACTACTTTAGAATGTATAAAAAGCTTGCCGGGATGACCGGTACGGCAGTTACCGAAGCAGGTGAATTCTGGGAAATCTATAAATTAGATGTAGTAGAGATACCTACCAACAGGCCTATTGCCAGAGATGATCGGAACGATTTAATTTATAAGACCAAACGCGAAAAATACAACGCCATAATAGAAGAGGTTACACAACTCTCTAACCAGGGGAGACCGGTGCTTATAGGGACTACCTCTGTAGAAATATCGGAATTACTATCGCGTATGTTAGGAATTCGAAAAATTAACCATAATGTACTTAATGCCAAATTGCATAAAAAAGAGGCAGATATCGTAGCAGAAGCTGGTAATGCAGGGATTGTTACTATTGCAACCAATATGGCCGGTAGAGGTACGGATATTAAACTTTCTGATGCCGTAAAAAAAGCGGGTGGTTTAGCCATTGTTGGTACAGAAAGACACGATTCTAGAAGGGTAGACAGACAGTTACGCGGACGTGCCGGACGTCAGGGAGATCCTGGTAGTTCTCAGTTTTATGTGTCGCTAGAAGATAATTTAATGAGATTATTTGGCTCTGACCGCGTTGCCAAGATGATGGACCGTATGGGATTGGAAGAAGGAGAAGTTATACAACACTCCATGATGACCAAATCTATTGAACGGGCACAGAAAAAAGTAGAGGAAAACAACTTCGGAATTCGTAAACGTCTACTTGAATATGATGATGTTATGAATGCTCAGCGCGAAGTTGTGTACAAAAGAAGAAGGCATGCATTGCGAGGGGAACGTCTTAAAGTAGATATTGCCAATATGATCTACGACACCTGCGAGGTAATCACAGAGACCAACAAAGAAGCCAATGACTTTAAGAATTTTGAGTTCGAATTAATAAAATACTTTTCTATTACCTCCCCTATTTCTGAAGAGGAATTCAGCAAACAACCACTTCAGGAAATAAGTCCCAAAATCTACGCATCGGCCTATACTCATTATCAGGAGAAAATGGAGCGCAATGCAGCAACCGCCTTCCCTGTTATAAAAAAAGTATTTGAGGACAACTCAAATAAATTTGAACGGATTGTAGTTCCTTTTACTGATGGTATAAAAAGTTTGAATGTAGTAACAGATCTTAAAGAAGCCTATGAGAGTAATGGAAAACAGTTAATCACAGATTTCGAAAAGAATATTACCCTGGCCATTATAGACGAAGCATGGAAAACCCATCTACGTAAGATGGATGAGTTAAAGCAATCAGTACAATTAGCTGTTCATGAACAAAAAGATCCTTTGTTGATATACAAATTTGAGGCTTTCGAGCTATTCAGAGGTATGATAGACAAAGTGAATAAAGATGTAGTTTCTTTCCTCTTTAAAGGGGAACTCCCCTCGGGCGATACAAATGAAATTCAGGAAGCCAGAAATGTACGAAGGTCTAAAGAAAAATTACAAACTACTAAGGAAGAAATTCCAAATAGTGATGAACTGGCTGCAAAAAGTAGAGCGGTAGGTCAAAATCAGGGAGGCCGTCCTCAGGTTACTGAAACAATCACCAGGGAGAAGCCAAAGATTGGTAGAAACGACCGGGTTACCATTAAAAATGTAATGTCTGGCGAAAGCAAAACAGTTAAGTATAAACAAGCCGAACCGCTTATTGTTAAAGGGGAATGGGTGTTAGTAGAGTAATATACCTAACAAGTAAAATTGACACAAAAAAGGATGGTTGCTTAAACCATCCTTTTTTCTTTTCTGGCCACTTGTTTTGTCAATATAGCTATTGATACCCAAACATAATTTAAAAAATGAACAACTTTAGGCTGTATTGCTATTGATTATCTACCAAAACATAAGTAGCTTTACAACATTGGTTTATAAAAGTGTAATTTGCTCTATCCAATAAAGAACAAATAGTTATTACAATGAAAGAGAACTATACCAGTGAAGAGCCGCTTAAAGATAAAGAAAAGCTGCTTTTAAAAATTACCACGTACGCCTCCATATTTAGTTTTGTTTTTTTCTTGGTTTGTATTTTTCTATTTAATATTCGGAACCTCATCCCTTATATCTTTCTTGGCTATACGTTGACAAACTTTTTAAACAACTATTTATATACGCATCATAAAAATTTTACTGCTACTTCTAGTATTGCCCTTGTTTTAGGTCTCGCAGGTTCTTTAAGTATAACCCTCCTAAGTGGTGGAATTAATAGCCCTTTTATTTTTTCACTTGGTCTTCTTCTGTTTACTGGTTATATGGTAACCACAAAATATAGAGCGGCCTACATTGTAATAGCATTTCTATTAATCGTTGCAATTTATGCAGTATCCTATCTGGCCCTGTTTGAGGCACCTAATCTTGTACCCGATGCTTCCAAAGAGCTTTTTGCCTTAAGCAGTATTCTGTTTACGGTGTTGTTGTTGGGTGGTGCTTTTACAAAAAGCCTGGTTACCGCGCAAGACAACCTTTATGCTTCTAAACATAAGGTGGAAATACGAAATTTAGAAAAAGACACCTTTTTAAAGGAGGTGCACCATCGGGTTAAAAACAATTTGCAAACCGTCTCCAGCCTATTGAGTTTACAATCTAGAACTACAGACGATGATCGCACTAAAAGTATTTTAAAAAGCAGTCAAAATAGGGTGATTTCTATGGCAATGGTCCATGAAATGCTTTATATGCGAGAAGATCTCTCTAAAATACCATACAGATCTTATGTGCAGGAATTAAGTGAATATCTTATAAAATCGCTTAAAGGTGCGGATAATAAAGTAACCCTAAACTTAGATATCGCCGATATTGAACTAGGAATAGATACTGCCATTCCCCTCGGACTTTTAATCAACGAAGCAATTACTAACTCTTTAAAATACGGGATTAAAGACGATCTGGAAGGTGAAATAGATATCTCGCTTAAAAAAGAAGATGAGTCTAATTACGTTTTAAATATTGGAGATAATGGTGAGGGATATTCCGAGGCCACCGCACTTAAAAAGAGTCACTCTTTGGGGTTAAAGCTTATTCATAACCTGGCCAGGCAATTAAAAGGCACTATTACCAGAGACGCTTCCAAAAAAGGAACTAATTACATCGTAACTTTTCGAGAAATAGAACATCAACCATTTCCATCTATGGCTTAAGATTGGCATGCAATTATTCTCAAAAGGAACAGACTCCGCCTTTTTAACTATATTTAAAACCAAAATTAAACCCTAACCAATGAACAAAATACTAGGTATTGTCCTCTTCTTCTGCTTTGGACAACTAATAGCTCAGGATTATTTTTACAAAAAATTTCACCCTTTTAATACCAACGTACCTTCGCCAGAAGAATTCCTGGAATATGGTATTGGAGAACATCACACGCGCCACGACCTAATTGTTGGCTATCTGGAAAAACTCGCTGAAACTTCAGACAGGGCCAGCATTTATAGGTATGGAAAAACACACGAAGGAAGATCGCTTGTAATTCTAACTATTTCGGCTCCTGAGAATCTTGCGAATCTTGAAGCTCTCAAAGAAAAACATTTAGCATTTACAGATCCTCAAAAAAGTGTAAGCAACTATGACGAGGTGCCTGTTTTTATAAATTTGGCTTATAATGTACATGGAAACGAACCTTCGAGTTCTGAGGCTGCCCTTTTATCGGCATATACTTTTGTCGCTTCCAATAACCCAGAAATTCTTTCGTATCTCAACAAAGCAGTTATTTTTATAGATCCGGCCATTAGTCCAGACGGAAGAGACCGGCATACACAATGGGCAAACACTTATCAGGGAACACCATTAGTAGCAGACCCTCAAGACGCAGAACACGATGAGTACTGGCCAGGTGGGCGAACTAATCATTATTGGTTCGATCTCAATCGAGATTGGCTTTTGGCGATTAATCCTGAAAGTAGAGGAAAACTAAATTGGTATCATAGCTGGTATCCAAATGTAGTAACCGATTTTCATGAAATGGGTAGTCAAAGCAGCTATTTCTTTGAACCCATGAAAACTAACGGGTCATTAAATCCTATAATGCCTAAAGAGAATTATGAGGATCTAAACAACTTGTTTGGAGCCTACTATGCCAAGGCATTGGACAGTATTGGTTCGCTCTATTTTACAAAAGAAGTTTTTGACGGCACCTATCCCGGGTATGGTTCTTCATATCCGGATTTACAGGGCGGGCTGGGTCTTTTATTTGAACAGGCTAGTTCTCGTGGGCATAAACAAACCACTGCATTCGGAGAAATTACCTTCCCTTTTACCATTAGAAATCAGTATACCTCAAGCATTACCACCGTTAAAGCTGCAGTTGAAAACAAGGCCTATCTAAGAAAATACCAGCAAGATTTCTTTAAAAGTGCCCTTACAAATGCCGGTAGAGACAAAGTAAAGGCTTATCGTTTTGGAGATGATTTTGATCAAAACAGAGTAAAGGCTTTTATAGATAAATTATTACTCCACAAGATTAAGGTGTATAAAGATGGGAAGAATAAGTATGTAGTACCTACGATGCAACCACAATACAGAATGGTACAAACTATGTTTGAAACCTATGATACGTATCGTGATAGTGTATATTATGACGCATCTGCCTGGTCTGTGGCCAATTTTTACAATGTAAAATACCGAACTTCTACTTCATCCACTGCAGGAGAACCTGTTCTTTCAACCGAAAGTATTGCTGCGGTTGCTGCGGTGCAAAAGTCGGACTATGCATATCTTATCGACTGGGATGATTATAATGCCCCAGCCGTGTTGAATTATTTGCAGGAAAACGGATTGGTCCTATCCACCTCCTTTAAAAAGTTTACTGCAAAAACAAATGGTACCAGTAAGACCTTCAATTATGGCACCCTTCTCCTGCCTTTATCGCTTCAAAAGAAAGGCCCTGATGAGGTTTATTCGCTCCTTCAAAAAGCACAAAAGAAATTCGAAGTTCCAATGTATGCTGTTGCTTCCGGGTATAATCTTAGTGGCATTGATCTGGGGAGTAGGTTTATTCAACCCGTAAAAAAACCTAAAGCGGCCATGTTAATTGGCGAAGGAGTTCGCTCCTATGAAGCAGGTGAAATATGGCACTTGTTAGATACCAGAATACATATGCCAATTACTAAGATTCCACTGCGGAATTTTAGCAGAATAGACCTAGATAAATACAACGTGTTGGTGATGGTTTCTGGAAATTACTCATTCAATGAAAAAGACCAGGGAAGACTAGAGGAATGGGTTAAAAAAGGCCATACGCTTATAACTATTGGAACTGCCTCTAAATGGGCGATCGATAAGAAATTGGTAAAAGAGGAGTTAACCACCTCCAAAAAAGATTCTACGAAGCTCGCTATAAGAAGGCCATATGTAGATGCCAATGAAAACAGGGGAAAGAAAGGTGTAGGAGGTATTATTGTAAAGGCAGATCTGGATGTTACACATCCCATTGGTTTTGGATATCATACGAGTAGTATTCCTATCTACAAGAACAATACAGTATGGTTGGCCCCAAGTAAAAGCGACTATGGCACTGTTGCAAAATATGCAGCTGATCCTCATATAGATGGATTTATTACCGACGAGAACAGAGATAAATTTTTAAAACCCTCTGCCTCTATTATAGTAAGTAAAGTAGGGAGTGGCCGGGTAGTTATGTTTGCTGATAACCCAAATTTCAGAGGTTCATGGTATGGCACCAACCGATTATTTTTAAAC
>CBDUCK010000039.1:0-17093 GCA_965365635.1 uncultured Muriicola sp. | reverse complement strand
TGATCCGTTACCAAAAACACAGCAAAGTCCGGAGGCTGATGCCTTGGCTATGAAAATGCTTTCGGCTATCCATTTTGATGCCTATAAAAAGACACGGTTTTTAGAATGGTCTTTCCAAGGTGGCAAGAACACCTATCTCTGGGATAAATACAACAGAAAGGTAGTTGTTCGTTGGGATAATATAGAAGTGCAACTAAACCTGATTGATGCAGATAAAAGCAGTGTTTTAGAAAATGGCCACCCAGTTGCCGGAAAGAAACGACAAGAATTACAAAAAAAGGCATTAAAGAATTTTAATAATGATTCCTTTTGGCTAGTGGCACCCTATAAAATTTTTGACAAAGGCACCAAAAGAGGCCTGGTACAACTCAAAGAAGGAAAATTAGGCCTTCTGGTTACCTATTCCAAGGGAGGAGATACTCCAGGGGATTCCTATTTATGGGAATTGAATAATGACGGATTGCCAATTCGTTTCCGTATGTGGGTCCAGATCTTGCCTTTTAAAGGAATAGCAGCTAGTTGGGAAGGATGGACAGAAATGGAAAGTGGAATTCTTTTACCTCAAACTCATAAAATTGGTCCTTTAACGCTAGATATGGGAACTATAAAAGCGTATAATTAATAGCACGGTTAGGAGATTATGCTCTCAGTTGCTTTTTTAGCTCTTCCATAGACTCCTGCAACTGACGCAGTAATCCTGTCTCGGTGGTAGCATCTACACCAAACGTTATTTTACTGCTAACCTGCCATAATTCCTGAATTTGATATGGATCTATAGCGTACGGAGGATATATTTCGTTAAGAGATATTAATATTATCTGATCCGTATTTGGTGATTTTTCAATCTTTTTAACCATAACAGAATCTTGCAGAACAACTACATAAATTTTATTTGGATTGGTGTCTTTAATATCTTCGACTGCTTTTGCTAATATCCATTCTCCGGGTTTAAGATTGGGCAGCATACTATCGCCTTCCACCTGAAAACCGCGATAGGTGGCATTTCTAAATTCCGGTATGGGTAAATCAAAAGCCGGTAATTGCCTGTACCAGCTTGTATCGTGTATGTTTTGTGGATACCCTGCAGCGGCTTTCGCATTCACCAAAACCATATTTTCGTTGTCAGAACTATCTACGGTTACAACCTTAGGGATAACACTGGTGTTAGATGACTCCAGGTATTGCTGCTCACTTTCCCCAAAAAGCCATAAGGGGTTTATTTTAAACTGTTTTAATAATTCTGCCACCACTTTGCCAGAAAGTTTTGTGCGTCCTCGTTCTATATCGGCTGTTGTATTAGAGACACCCAATAACGAAGCGAATTCCGCTTGTGTATACCCTAAATCGCGACGGATAGTTATAAAACGCTTAATAGTAAACTCATTTTCCATATCAAGTAATTGCTTAGTAAAAACTATAAAGAAACTTAACCTATGCTTCAAATATACAAAATATGGAGTATATCCATAAAATATAATGGATTATTTCCATAATATGGAATATATCCATATATTTGGATTATATACAAGGAACGGATTCAACACTACAGCTTATATAAACTTTAGAATTTATGGAAAATCTTGGGAAAATATTATTGTACGACGGCACCTTCAATGGTTTTTTAACCACTGTTTTTAAGATATTTGAAGAAAAAATTGAGGTACAGGATATTCAAAAAATTGGGTACGGGCAAAATGCACTGTTCACCGAATTGGATATGGTGGAGACGAATTTGAACACTGCAAAGCGCGTATGGGAAGGTCTTAGTCATAAAAACCACACTGCTTTAAAGAATATTTATTTTGCTTTTCTAAGTGAACAAAAAGGAATGGCATTACTGCTATATCAATTTATCAGGAAATTATACGCCCTGCCTACTTTCCAAAGTATAGAAGAGGAAGCTATAGTAGCCTCAAAAATAAGTCAGGCATCAAATTTAGTTCGGCGCGAAAAAATCAGTTTAGAAAGTCAATTAAAAATGCAGCTCACAAATGACAATGTATATATGGAAGTAATAGAACCCAGTTTTAATGTGCTTCCATTAATTTCGAAACACTTTAGAACCCAATACGGAGAAAAAGAATGGATCATCTATGATGCCAAACGAGATTACGGGATTCATTATCAGAATAGCTATCTAGAGATCATAGAACTAGATCTTGAAAATAATTTCTTCTTGAATCCAAACAGGAACGAACTGGTTAGGAACAAAAAGGGCTGTGCGATTAAAGTAAGGAATACCGAAGCCAGTCATACGTTTACCAAGCCCAGAAGACAACTAAAAATTCGAGCCAAGGCCGTGGCCTAAGCATCCTAATGCGTCGACTTTAAATTAAAATCACCTTCACTTTGGTTTGGATCTGAAATTACTTCGTAATGGTCTGTAGATACCACGTATTTCTAAACGAATTAAAAGCAGATAAGTAAGGTGAACTTCTTTTTTAGATCGCAAAGCAGTACCTTTGCAACTTTGCCTTAACGCATGACAGAATACGAAGAAAACATAGAGGTTCAAGGAGCTAGGGTTCATAATCTAAAGAACATAGACGTAACGATCCCACGAGAGAAATTGGTTGTCATTACCGGACTCTCTGGAAGCGGAAAATCATCCCTTGCCTTCGACACGATTTATGCAGAAGGGCAACGTCGTTATATAGAAACGTTTTCGGCCTATGCCCGGCAATTTCTGGGAGGTTTAGAACGTCCGGACGTTGATAAAATAGACGGTCTTTCCCCTGTTATTGCTATAGAACAAAAAACTACTTCCAAATCGCCCAGATCTACAGTGGGTACAATTACAGAAGTTTATGACTTCTTACGGCTTTTATACGCAAGAGCGGCTGATGCCTATAGCTATAACACCGGAGAAAAAATGGTGAGCTATTCTGATGAGCAGATTAAGGCGCTCATACGAACTTCGTATCAAGGAAAAAGAATAAGCATTTTAGCCCCGGTAGTAAAATCTAGAAAAGGTCATTACAGAGAATTGTTTGAACAAATAGGAAAACAAGGATTCGTAAAAGTGCGTGTAGATGGGGAGATTTTAGACATTCATAAAGGAATGAAGGTAGATCGGTACAAGATGCATGATATTGAGATTGTGATCGATCGACTAGCCATTAATGGTAACCCGGACCTGGAAAAACGGCTTTCAGAATCCATAAATACTGCCATGTACAGTGGCAATGATGTTCTAATGGTGCTTTCTGAAGACGATGAAGAGCCCCGGTACTTTAGCAGGGATCTGATGTGCCCCGCAACGGGTATTTCATACCCTACCCCGGAACCTAACACATTTTCTTTTAACTCTCCAAAGGGCATGTGCGACCATTGTAATGGGCTGGGGCATGTTTATGAGGTTAACGAACAGAAGATATTTCCCAATAAAAAACTATCTATTATGTCCGGGGGTATTGCGCCCCTTGGAGAATATAAAAAATCATGGGCTTTTAGGCAATTGGAGACGATTGCCATGCGTTATAGTTTTGAACTGGCCGAACCGCTTGAAAAAATTCCACGAGAGGCTATAGAGCTTATTCTTAATGGTGGTGAAGACAGCTTCGTTGTTGACTCCAAGACCCTGGGAGTAAAACGTGAATATAAGATTGACTACGAAGGCATCTCAAACTTTATTAAGAATCAGTACCAGCATGCGGATTCTATTTCCATAAAAAGATGGGCCAAAGAGTATATGGACAAAATTGAATGTCCTGATTGTGGGGGTTCACGTTTAAAAAAAGCTTCCTTATTTTTCAAACTAGACAACAAAAATATTGCCGAATTAGCCCAATTAGACATTGCAGAGTTAGCAGAATTTTTTGCAGATCTGAATGGGAAATTATCAGGCAATCAAAAAATTATAGCGGAAGAGATAATTAAAGAAATAAGTAGTCGTGTTCAATTTTTATTAGACGTAGGTTTAGATTACCTTTCTCTTAACCGCAGCTCCAAGTCGCTATCAGGTGGGGAGGCACAACGCATTAGGCTTGCTACACAAATAGGATCGCAACTGGTGGGTGTTCTATATATTTTAGATGAACCAAGTATTGGGTTACACCAAAGAGACAATAACCGTCTTATAAAATCTCTGGAATCTTTAAGGGATATAGGTAATTCTATCATTGTGGTAGAGCACGACAAAGAAATGATTGAAAGTGCGGACCATGTTATAGACATGGGCCCCAGAGCAGGCAAACATGGGGGAGAAATCATCTCTGAAGGTACTCCGGCAGAACTAAAATTACATGATACTCTTACCGCCGATTACATGACTGGCAAAAAAGAAATTGCTACTCCTAAAAAAAGAAGAAAAGGAAACGGTAAAAGTATTTTATTAGAAGGATGTTCTGGAAATAACTTAAAAAATATCTCTGTGGAGTTTCCACTTGGGAAAATGATAGGGATAACGGGTGTTTCCGGTAGCGGAAAATCTACTTTGATCAACGAAACCCTCTACCCTATTATGAATGCGCATTACTTTAATGGGGTCAAAAAACCAATGCCTTACAAAAAGATAACAGGCCTTGAGCATGTAGATAAGGTTATAGATATTAATCAATCGCCCATTGGGAGGACACCAAGGTCTAACCCGGCAACCTATACCGGAGTTTTTGGAGAAATACGAGCATTGTTCGCTAAGACTCCTGAAGCAGCTATCCGGGGATATAAACCTGGTAGATTTAGTTTTAACGTAAAAGGCGGCAGGTGTGAGACGTGCCAGGGTGGTGGTCTTCGTGTAATAGAAATGAACTTTTTGCCCGATGTCTATGTAGAATGTGAAACCTGTTATGGGAAACGATTTAACCGGGAAACGCTCGAAATCCGTTACAAAGGAAAATCAATAGCGGATGTACTCGAGATGACTATAGATGAGGCCGTAGACTTTTTCGAGCTCATACCAAAGATTCATAGAAAATTGAAAACGATACAGGATGTAGGCCTGGGTTACATATCTTTAGGCCAGCAATCTACTACCCTTTCAGGAGGGGAAGCGCAAAGGGTAAAATTGGCAACAGAATTATCTAAACGAGACACAGGTAACACCTTTTACATACTTGATGAACCTACTACAGGGTTACATTTTGAAGATATTAGGGTATTAATGGATGTATTAAATAGATTAATTGATAAAGGAAATACCATTGTTGTTATTGAGCACAATATGGATGTCATTAAAATGGCAGATCATATTGTAGATATAGGCTATGAAGGAGGCCGTGGGGGCGGTATGGTTGTTGCACTTGGTACTCCAGAACAGGTATCGCAAGATGATAAAAGTTTTACCGCTCGGTTCCTTAAAAAAGAATTAAATATGTCCTTTAGCCATTCATAAACCTTAAGTTTATAGGATTTATATAATGAGTCCAGAATTAATACGTTTTATTTTATAATATCATGGGAAAAGAAGAACATCACAAAGGATGGAACGAAATTAAGACCAACGATTCCTGGGCCATTTTTAAGATCATGGGCGAATTTGTCAATGGTTTTGAAAAAATGAGTGTCATAGGTCCATGTGTTACAATTTTTGGATCTGCAAGAACCAAGCCAGGCGATACATATTATGAGCTGGCAGTAACTACTTCCAAGAAAATATCAGAAGCAGGATATGGCATAATTACGGGCGGAGGACCGGGGATTATGGAAGCCGGTAATAGAGGGGCACATTTAGCAGGAGGCACTTCCGTAGGTTTAAACATAGAGCTCCCTTTTGAACAACATGACAACCCTTATATCGACGATGACAAAAGCCTAGATTTTGATTATTTCTTTGTTCGTAAGGTGATGTTTGTTAAATATTCACAAGGCTTCGTGGTAATGCCAGGTGGTTTTGGAACCCTGGATGAATTGTTTGAAGCGATTACCCTTATCCAAACCAACAAAATAGCAAGATTTCCAATAATTCTGGTAGGGACTGCATTCTGGGAAGGTCTTATAGACTGGATAAAAAATAAGATGCTCGAAGCCGGCAATATTAGCCCTAAGGATCTGGATCTAATAAAATTAGTAGATAGTGCAGAAGAGGTAGTAGAGATTATCGATGCCTTTTATAAAGGGAACACCCTAAGCCCCAATTTCTAAATTCAAAATGCAGAAACACCCTAGTGTAAAATATTCTTTTATTACAGGTCTGGTAGTTACCTTCCTAACCTTATATAGTGGCTTTGCACAACATACCAATTTAATTAAGGCAACTTTAGAACCAGAAACGGGAGAAATTAACATTCAACAAGAGTTTACGTATTTAAATAGTTCAGAAGAAACCTTAGACGAGTTATTTTTTAACGATTGGGCCCATTCATATTCTGATAAAAATACGGCGCTTTCGAAACGGTTTGCGGAAGATTTTAAAAAGAGCCTGCATCTTGCAAAACCATTAGAAAGGGGTAATACACAGATATTTAGTATCGTCGATTTTGAATATAGAGCACTCAACTGGGAACGAACTGAGGATAGGGATATTATCAAAATTACACTAAACACCCCCCTTCCCCCCTCGGCATCTATAAAGATATATGCCACCTATACGGTTAAACTCCCTCCAAATAGGTATACCCCCTACGGTTATAACAATCGCGGAGGCTATTATCTGAAAGACTGGTATTTAACACCTGCCGTCTATGATACCGAGTGGCAATTGTATTCCAATAAAAATTTAGAAGATTTATATACAGGTACTACGACTACCGACATTAGTTTCACATTTCCCGGTTCTTTATATCTGGGTACAAATTTTAATGAAGTTAATATAACCAAGTATCCCACAAAACAACTTGCCAGTCTGCGTGGTGAGAACCGAAAAAGTTGCGAGATTATCTTAAATAGCAGCAACAAATTTATTAAACATGTAACACCCTACCTTATTGTCGTTACAGATATTAAAGCTACCAAATACGATGAGATTTCGCAGGGAATTTCTATTAATAGAATTACCAGATTCATTCATGAAAATTTAGGTGATTTTCCATATGAGCAATTATTAGTCAGTGAAGTAGATTTTAATAAAAACCCACTATATGGTCTTAATCAGTTACCCTCTTTTGTGAGACCCTATGAGGAACAGTTTCAGTTCGAAATGAAATTTCTTAAGACGGCTCTTTTAAGTTATTTACGCGAGACCCTTTTCTTAAATCCACGTAAAGAACAATGGGTAAGCGATGCCATAGTGAATTATTTAATGATCAACTATGTGGAAACCTATTATCCGGATCAAAAATTGTTAGGTAAGCTTTCCTCCATATGGTTTTTAAAAAATTTCCACCTTGCAAATATGTCATTCAATGACCAGTATCCTTTTTTATATATGCTTACTGCCAGAAAGAACCTGGATCAACGCTTAACCACCCCAAACGATTCTCTTATAAAATTTAATCAGAAAATAGCCAATACCTATAAAGCCGGTTTAGGATTGTCGTACCTGGCGGCCTATACCTCAAAGGAAGAAATTAATAACAGCATTAAAGAGTTCTTTGCCAAGTATCGCTTACATCCGGTAGTAGCTTCTAACTTTGAAGAGGTTATCAAAAAAAATGCAACAAAAGATATTGACTGGTTTTTTGAAACATATGTTGCGACGGATAAGCGAATAGATTTTAAAATCAGAAAGATTATTAGGTCTAAAGATTCTTTGCAGGTGGTATTAAAAAATAAAACAGGAACCAATGCGCCTATTTCCCTCTTTGGCCTTAAAAATGATACTATTGTCACAAAGAATTGGTTCACCGGGATAGACGGTATAGATACTGTGGGAATTTTACGTGCCGATGCAGATCGCCTTGTACTTAATTACGACCAGAAAATTCCGGAATTTAATCAACGAGATAACTGGAAAACACTTAACGGGTTTTTCTCAAGCAACAAAAAGATTAAACTACAATTTTTAAAAGATTCGGAAAACCCATATTACAATCAGATATTTTATATGCCTGTTGCCGGGTTTAATGTCTATGATGGACTATCTCCGGGTATGCGGTTTACGAATAAGACTTTGTTGGAACGACCTTTTATTTATGCTTTGGCCCCTTCGTTTGCATTAAAAGAAAGGTCATTGGTAGGTTCTGCCCGCTTTAACTATAGGAAATATCTCAGGAAAAGTGGTTTGTATGTAACAAATTACAACCTAAGTGCTTCGAGCTTCCACTTCCAAACTAACTCACGTTACAGCACTATTACCCCCTCCGTTGGTTTTGGTTGGAGACCAGATGATCTTATTTCAAATGAACGCAAATCACTCGTTTTTCGGTACGTGAATGTTCTCAGAGACATAGATCCGGCTCTTAATATTGAGACAGATCCGGATTATAGTGTTTTTAATGTACGTTACAATCATTATAACAATGGCATTATAAATTATTTCGCCTGGTTTGCAGATGCCCAGTACTCCGGAAATTTCTCCAAAATAGCCTTAAACTTTGAATATCGAAAGTTGTTTGAAAGTAACAGGCAATTCAATTTTCGATTTTTCGCAGGGAAATTTATTCAGAACAACACCAATTCAGATTTTTTTAGTTTTGCACTCGACAGGCCAACCGATTATTTATTTGATTACAATTATTTAGGTAGATCCGAAGATTCTGGAATTACCAGTCAACAAATCATAATTGCAGAAGGTGGGTTTAAATCTCAGTTAAGCAACCCATTTGCCAATGATTGGATAGTAACCACCAATGCCAGCTTTAATTTGTGGCGATGGATTGAATTATATGGTGATGCCGGTCTCATCAAAAATAAGGGAATAAATCCGCGATTTGTCTACGATTCTGGTATTAGATTAAATTTGGTAACAGACTATTTTGAACTTTACTTTCCACTGTATTCTAACAACGGTTGGGAAATTGCTCAACCCGCGTACGATGAAAAAATTCGGTTCGTAGTTACGTTAAGCCCTAAGACACTAATAGGGCTGTTTACCAGAAAATGGTTTTAAATATTAGATTATTCTCAATATTAAGGTCAAAATATTACATCTTCTTGATTTTATTAAATTATAACGAATATTTATTGACAATTTGTTAATGATTATCTGTCTTCAGAGATTGTAATAATCATCCATTTTTGATATTTTCGTAGAAAAGTAACTATAGCGTACATGAATTTAAAACTGCAGACAAGTGAAGACATTTCATTCCAGGACTTCAGGGATCAGATCTTGCACGATTATGAAATTGCCGTTACCAGTAGAGAATGCAGTATTTTAGGAAGGCGCGAAGTCCTTACCGGAAAAGCAAAATTCGGAATCTTCGGAGATGGGAAGGAATTACCGCAACTTGCTATGGCTCGTTCCTTCAGGAATGGGGATTTCAGAAGCGGATACTACCGGGATCAAACCTTTATGATGGCATTAGGGCTTTTAACTCCTAAAGACTTTTTTCATGGCTTGTATGCCACGACCGATATTGAAAAAGAACCCATGAGTGCTGGTCGCCAAATGGGCGGTCACTTTGGAACTTTCAGTCTCAATGAAGATGGATCCTGGAAAGACCTAACTGCTCAAAAAAATAGCAGTCCGGATATCTCTCCTACAGCAGGACAAATGCCTCGTCTTTTAGGTCTTGCACAAGCATCCAAGATCTACCGACATGTTAAAGGCATAGACACTACAAATTTCTCAGATAACGGGAATGAGGTTGCCTGGGGCACCATAGGAAATGCCAGTACCAGCGAAGGACACTTCTGGGAAACAATTAATGCCGCAGGGGTACTACAAGTACCTATGATAGTTAGTGTTTGGGATGATATGTACGGAATTTCCGTCCCCGCCAAGTATCAGACCACCAAAGAAAATATATCCAAACTCTTAGCAGGATTTCAGCGAGATGAAAACGATGCAGGTTACGAAATACTTCAGGTGAACGGGTGGGATTATACCGCATTGATCCATACCTACGAAAATGCTTCGGACATGGCCCGTGAAGAACATGTGCCTGTGTTAATTCATGTGACCGAGCTCACCCAGCCGCAGGGTCATTCCACTTCAGGATCTCATGAACGATACAAAAGTGAAGAACGATTAGCATGGGAAAGAGAAAACGATTGTAATAAGCGCTTTCGGGAGTGGATATTATCTAATAAGATCGCAGAAGAAGCTGAGCTTTTGGTCATAGAGAAAAAGATTAAGCTAGAGATTAGAATGGCCCGCAAAGATGCCTGGGCGGAATTTTTGAATCCTCATAAGGAAGCTAAGAAAACTATTGTTACTCTATTGGATGCTGCTGCTAACTCTAGTGCTAATAAATCGTTTATTACCAAAATAAAGAACGATCTTATCGCCATAGAAGAGCCTTTAAAAAAGGACCTTGCTTCAAATGCCAGAAAGGCACTTCGCTATATGGTAGGAGAGGATTCCTCTGCTAAAAATGATCTTAATAGATGGATAGATTCCTTCATGGAAGAAGTACAGCCACAGTTTAGTTCGCATCTTTACAGTGAATTACCTAATAAGGCTACTTCAGTGCAAGAAATTGCTCCTCAGTACAATCCCGAACCAGAAATGGTAGATGGCAGAATTATTCTTAAAGATAATTTTGACGCGCTTTTCTCTAAGTACCCCCACACCCTTATTTTTGGGGAAGATAGTGGTGCCATTGGTGATGTAAATCAGGGATTAGAAGGGCTTCAGAAGAAATATGGAAATTTGCGTGTTTCTGATACCGGAATTCGGGAAGCTACCATTATTGGTCAGGGAATAGGTATGGCACTCAGAGGCTTACGCCCTATTGCTGAAATACAGTACTTAGATTATATAATGTATTGCCTGCAAACCTTAAGTGACGATTTATCCACACTACTCTACAGATCTGTAGGGAAGCAAAAAACCCCAGTGATTGTAAGAACCAGAGGACACCGTTTAGAAGGTATTTGGCATTCTGGCTCGCAAATGGGTGGCATTATACACCTATTACGAGGTATGTATATCCTGGTTCCCAGAAATATGACAAAGGCCGCTGGGTTTTATAATACATTGCTTAAAAGTGATGAACCTGCCCTGGTCATTGAGAGCCTTAATGGGTATCGGCTAAAAGAACCTAAGCCAACTAATCTTGGTGAGCTCTGTACCCCTATTGGAGTGGTTGAGACTGTTAAAGAAGGTTCAGATATTACCCTGGTATCCTATGGATCTACATTGCGAATTGTGATGGAAGTGGTCCAAGATCTTAGAGAAGTTGGAATTGATGCAGAAGTAATAGATGCTCAGTGCTTACTGCCATTTGATCTTGCCAGTGATGTACTGAAAAGTATCAAAAAAACGAATCGTTTACTGGTAATCGATGAAGATGTACCAGGTGGTTGCGGAGCTTATTTAATGCAAGAAATCATAGAAAAACAAGGCGCATATCAATACTTAGATAGTGCTCCTCAAACCTTAAGTTAGAAAGCTCACAGACCAGCATATGCGACAGATGGAGACTACTTCTCGAAGCCTAATGCTGAAGATATTTTTGAGAAAGTCTATGAGATTATGCATGAGATGAATCCAACAGATTATCCTAAGTTGCGATAAGTACAGTAGCTATTCTGCAAGAAAGTTGTACTGTTTAATAAAAAACAGTTACATTTATTTCATCCAAATACTACTTAAATGAAAAATAGTCTACAAAATAACATAGGTTTGGCCTTTCTCAGAATTGGCGCTTCGGGACTTATGTTAACACACGGAATTCCCAAATTTCAAAATCTTATTAGTGGTAATTTAGAATTTGGAGATCCTCTGGGGATAGGAAGTACCCCATCGTTATTCCTCGCAATTATAGGTGAGTTTATTTGCCCCCTTTTGGTAATTATAGGTTTTAAAACAAGATGGTCTGCTATGCCCACAGTAATTACAATGGCTGTTGCCGCTTTTATAGTTCATGGCGGAGACCCATTTAAAGATAAAGAAAAAGCACTTCTCTATTTAATTCTATTTATTGCTATAATTCTTCTGGGACCAGGAAAGTACAGTATTGATAAAAAATAAGGTGCTATATTATTTTCACCAAAAGTTCTTTTAACAGATCTGCTTGTGGCACATTAGCAGACGACACTCCTTTTCCTTTCAGATCCATTTCCCTCAAAGAGGAAATTACCCTACTCACTTTTTTCATGGGATAATTTCTGGCGGCAATTTGGAATTCGTCAACGAAATATGGGTTAATTCTCAGAGCACTTGCTACATTTCGTGGCGAATGATCGCTTAACCCATGATACTGCAATAACTGGGTAAAGAAGGTATGCAGTAAAGCAATAGTAACCACAAATGGATTGTCTTTGGGATTTTGAGCAAAATAGGTGATGATCTTAGTTGCTTTAACTATGTCTTTTTCTCCTATGGCCTTCTTAAGTTCAAAGTTATTGTAGTCCTTACTTATACCAATATGCTTCTCTATAGTCTCAGGAGTTATTTCGGTGTCTTTCGGGAGTACAATTTGAAGTTTTTCTAGCTCATTATGTATTCTACTAAGATCAGTACCCAAAAATTCCACCAATAAAATAGAGGCTTTGTGCGAGATGGCATAGCCCTTTCCTTTTAAAATCCTGCGAATCCATTCCGAAACCTGATTTTCATACAGCTTTTTACTCTCGAACACTATGCCATTTGGCTCCTTCAACAACTTATGTAGCTTCTTACGTTTATCTAGTTTCTTATATTTAAAACAAATTACAAGAACCGTTGACATTTGCGGATTTTCGGCATAGGCACTTAGTTGCTCTATGGTGCGGATTAAATGCTGTGCTTCTTTTACAATAATTACCTGCCTCTCTGACATCATAGGGTATCGCTTCGCGTTCGATACAATATCTTCTATACTCACGTCCTTCCCATACAAGGTCATCTGGTTAAAACCTTTTTCTTCCTCGGTAAGTACATTTTCTCCAATAAAATCAGCAATGCGATCTATATAATAGCCTTCTTCGCCCATAAGAAAATAAATAGGTTTTATATTTCCTTTTTTAATGTCGTCTATGAGCTGCTTAACTTCGTCCATCCAAAAAAATTCATCAAATTTGTTGTATGATCACTCTTAACTTTCCAACCTACAACTTTCGATTCAAAAGTAGCGAAAATAAAGTCCAGATTTTTGACCTGATTCGTAAAAAATTTGTTGTTCTACAACCCGAAGAATGGGTGCGGCAACATGTGCTTCACCATCTGATCTACCAGAAGAACTTCCCCCAAAGCCTTATAAATGTTGAAAAACAATTAATCTTGAATACGCTAAAAAAAAGGTACGATATTGTAGTTTATAACTCAGACGGATCTATCGCGCTCCTGGTGGAGTGTAAAGCACCTAATGTGCCCATTACTAAATCGGTCTTTGATCAAATAGCCCGTTATAATATGGATCTTAAAGCCAGTTACCTTATGGTTACCAACGGACTTCAGCATTATTACTGCCAAATGGACTATGACGATAAAAAATATAGATTCTTAGAAGATATACCAATATATGCGTCAATTCCCTAACATAATTTCTATTCCTCTATTGCTGAATTAATTATTTGGAAGAACCCAGCAATGCCAATGTTCCTTTCTAAAATATTTCTTTACTTTGTGAGCCTGTCCGCATGCTGCTAGCGAGCTTCAGTAAAAACGAAATCCCATACATGTCAAATTTTGCCATAGTTATTTTAAATTGGAATGGAGAGGCGCTTCTGGAAAGATATCTTCCTACCATTCTTGACTATTCTGATGATGCTGTTATATATCTGGCAGACAACGCCTCTACAGATGGATCTGTAGACTATGTAAAACAAAATCATCCTACTGTAAAGATTATACAAAATGATTGTAATGGGGGATTCGCAAAAGGCTATAATGACGCCCTGAAGTATGTAAAAGAAGATATTTACTGTCTTATTAATTCAGATGTTGAGGTTACTCCTAATTGGTTAGTACCCATCAGAAAAGCATTTAATGATATCCCGGAAGCTGCTATCATACAACCCAAGATACTAGACCTATTGCACAATGAATATTTTGAATATGCTGGTGCAGCAGGAGGTTTTATAGACCAACTAGGATATCCGTTTTGCAGGGGACGTATTTTCCAGAGTCTGGAAAAAGATCATGGGCAATACGATGATACATGTGAAATTTTTTGGGCAACAGGCGCCTGCATGTTTATAAAAAAAGAAGTCTACCATGAACTGGGGGGCTTTGATGAAGATTATTTTGCACATCAGGAAGAAGTAGACCTATGCTGGCGGGCCAAAAATAAGGGGTATAAAGTATTTTATGTTGCCGATTCATTTGTGTATCATTTAGGTGGTTCTACACTTAGCAACATGAATCCAAAAAAGACCTACCTTAATTTTAGAAATTCTCTTTTTTCGATCACTAAAAATTTACCCCGAAAAAAGGCATTCCCAATTATTCTTGCAAGATTACTGCTTGATGGTATTGCTGCAATTCGATTTTTGTTCTTGCTGAAAGGAAAGCATAGCCTGGCAATATTAAGAGCTCATTTAAGCTATTACAGACAATTCGGCAAAATGTACAGGAAGCGGGAAAGATCTAATTTTATAACAAACTACTACATAACAAAATCCATAGTGTGGTCTCACTACGTATATGGAGTAAAGGTCTTTAACAATTTAATAAAAGATTAACTATTTTAACAAATGAACGGAGGCCCTATTGTATAATTTTGTGTATTATAAGTACCAGAAACCGAATTATAAATAATAATTAAACAAGTTAAATTACCATATACATTATGAAAAAATTAATTTTAGGAAGTTTGGGGATAATGCTTTTATTGTCTTCATGTGTATCGCAAAAAAAATATGCTGATCTCGAAGCAAAACAAAAAGAAACTCAGGACCTATTAAACTCGGCGACAGTAAAACTTAATAGCTGTTTAGAAGAAAAAGCAACAGCAACTGCTCGTTTAAATACATTGGAAGATCAGAATGCATTTCTGAAAGCAAACAATCAGGAGCTCATTAATAATATGGGTAATTTAACTACCTTAACTACCAAAGGTGCTGAAAACTTAGAGAAATCTTTAGAAAGCCTTCAGGAGAAAGACCTTACGATAAGAAAATTACAAGATGCCATAACCAGACGCGATTCTGTTAACTTATCGCTTGTTCAAAGTCTAAAAGGGGTTTTGGGTAATCTTGATGATGAAGATATTGAGATTAGTGTTGAAAAAGGTGTAGTTTTCGTTTCAATTTCAGATAAGTTATTGTTTACATCTGGTAGTTATAATGTAACTAACAAAGCCAAAGATGTTTTAGGTAAAGTAGCAAAGGTTGTCAACAACAAACCAGATTTTGAATTTATGGTTGAAGGCCATACAGACAGTGTTCCTTACAGAAGTGGTGTTCTTTTAGACAACTGGGATTTAAGTTCCAAACGTGCTACTTCCGTAGTTCGAATTCTTCAGAACGATTTTGGAGTTGATCCTGCTCGTATGACTGCTGCAGGTCGTAGTTACTATGTGCCGTTAACAAGTAATGATACTGCCGAAGACAGAGCTAGAAACAGAAGAACTCGTATTGTGGTCTTACCGAAGTTAGATCAGTTTTACAGTATGATTGAAGAAGGAATGAATGATCCTGCTATCAATAACTAAGAAGAACTACAGTTATATATTAAAACCGCGATACATATCGCGGTTTTTTTTTGTCAAAAATTCACCTCTAACCGTTTGCTCACAATTAATTCAGGATATCCAGACTACCTTTCCCTTCTCTGACCACTTCTGGTTCATCACCTGAAAGATCTATTACCGTAGAAGCCATGTTGCCGCCATAACCCCCATCAACGACAACGTCTACCAGGTTTTTCCATTTCTCCCTTATTAGTTCGGGGTCTGTGGTATATTCTATTACCTCATCATCATCTCGGATAGAAGTAGATATTATAGGATTTCCTAGCTCTTGCACCAGGGCCTGTGCTATAGCATTATCTGGTACTCTTATTCCAACCGTCTTCTTTTTCTTAAACTCTTTAGGAAGTTTGTTATTACCCGGTAATATAAATGTATACGGACCCGGCAAGGCACGTTTCAAAATTTTAAACGTGGGAGTGTCTATTTGCTTCACATAGTCCGATAAATTGCTTAAATCCGCACAAATGAAGGACCAATTGGCCTTTGCTAATTTTACTCCTTTAATTCGCGCTATTTTCTCTAACGCTTTTGTGTTGGTGATATCACAACCTAAGCCATATACGGTATCTGTAGGATAAATGATTAATCCCCCTTTCCGCAACACATCCACTACCCTCTTTATTTCTTTAGGGTTGGGATTTTCATTATAGATTTTGATAAATTCTGCCATAATTGCTCGTTATGAAAGGATCTCTAGCTTGGCAAAGCGAAGAAGTAATTTTTTTATATCTCCTTTTTCAAATAGAATTTCTGCTTTTTTATCATTTCCGGCCCCTTCAATTTTTAGTACTTTTCCTCTACCAAAACGGGTATGATTCACTAATGTTCCTTCAGACAAATCCCCGGCAGCAATAGTATTACTTTCATTTGGGGAAGCTAACTGCGGTCGCAACTTACGTAATTTACGAAGTTGGTTTTCACTGGGCCTGCCAACTACCGGAGGGGTGCCATTGGTGGGCTTCTGTTGTCTTAATTTAGTTTTATCCACATCCCCGAATATGTCTGTGTCTATCAAAGGCTTATATCGGTATGCATCAACAGGAGTAAGATTTTCAATAAACTTCTCATCGATCTCCTCAATAAACCTGCTAGGTTCTGCATCGATCAATTTCCCCCAGCGATATCTATTTTGAGTATAGGTGAGATACGCCTGTTTTTCCGCCCTTGTAATTGCTACATAAAAAAGTCGTCTTTCTTCTTCTAGTTCGCTGCGTGTATTCATGCTCATAGCAGATGGAAAAAGGTCTTCTTCCATTCCCACTATATAGACATACGGAAATTCTAACCCTTTTGCCATATGTATGGTCATCAAAGCTACCCTATCATCGTCTCCCGTATCTTTATCGAGGTCAGTAGCAAGAGCAACATCCTCTAAAAATTCTGTAATATCTCCTTTTGCATCAGCTAACTCTTTCTGGCCTTCCACAAAATCCTTAATTCCGTTGAGAAGTTCCTCTATGTTCTCCATTCTGGCAATACCCTCAGGGGTGCCAT
>CBDUCK010000038.1:0-17116 GCA_965365635.1 uncultured Muriicola sp. | reverse complement strand
GGAAACATGAAGTAAAACTTCGTTTCCTGGAGCTTCTACATATTCTACTACGGCACCAAAATCTAGTATTTTGATAACTTTTACTTCGTAAATGCTACCTACTTCTGGCTTAAATAATAGGGAATCAATTTTTGCTAAAACAGCATCAATGCCTTCCTGGCCTGTGCCTAAAATCTCAACAATACCTTCTTCTGTTACCGGATCTTCATTGATAACAATAGTACAACCTGTTGTTTTCTGTAATTCTTGAATTACTTTTCCACCAGGTCCTATTAGTGCACCAATAAACTCATTAGGAATTGTTCTTGTCACCATTTTTGGAGAATGTGGTTTCACATCCTCATTTGGTGCTGCGATAGTATCCGTCAATTTTGTTAATATATGAAGACGTCCGTTTCTCGCTTGTTTTAATGCATTAACCAAGATCTCGTACGATAAACCTTTTACTTTAATATCCATTTGACAAGCTGTGATACCGTCTGCAGTACCAGTTACTTTAAAGTCCATATCTCCTAAGTGATCTTCATCACCTAAAATATCAGATAATACAGCATACTTCCCAGAATCAGCATCCGAGATTAATCCCATTGCAATACCAGAAACAGGTTTTATTAATTGAACCCCAGCATCCATTAAAGCCATGGTCCCTGAACAAACGGTAGCCATTGAAGACGATCCATTGCTTTCAAGAACTTCAGAAACAACTCGTACCGTATAAGGACAATCTGCAGGGATCATACCTTTTAGTGCGCGTTGCGCTAAATTTCCATGTCCTACTTCTCTACGTGATGTTCCTCTAATAGGCCTCGCTTCTCCTGTTGAAAATGGAGGGAAGTTATAATGTAAATAGAAGGTCTCTTCGCCTTCGAAAGACACCAGATAGGTCTGATTTCATCGGTTTTTCTTCCATCTAAACGTAAACCTTCATTCAAGGTTAGGTCGCGAACAGCAGCTTTTTCAGCTTTATTGAAGTACTTGGAAATCATTCCTCCATATTCTTCTTGCTCTTCTTCTGAAAAGGAAGCTTTCACCGCTTCTTTAATTTCTCCAAAAGCGGCACTTCTTTCGTGCTTGGCAGAACCGGCTTTTGCTATTGCATATACCTTATCATAGGCAAGGTCGTGAATTTTTTTAGCTAATGCTTCATCTTCTCTTTCTCCTTCATATTCACGCACTTCTTTTCTGCCAAAAGCATCGGCTAATTTCATTTGCGCGGCACATTGTACTTTAATTGCCTCATGCGCAAATTTGATAGCTTCTGTCATTTCCTCTTCGGAAATCTCTTTCATTTCACCTTCAACCATCATCACGGAATCAGCAGATGCCCCAATCATCATATCGATGTCAGATTCTTCTAACTGTGCTCTGGTTGGGTTTATTATAAACTCGCCATTAATACGTCCTACTCTGGCTTCTGATATGGCACATTCAAATGGAAAATCTGATAATTGAATAGCAGCAGATGCAGCCAAACCGGCCATTGCATCTGGCATAACATTATCATCATGAGACATTAACTGAATCATTACCTGTGTTTCAGAATGATAATCCTTCGGGAATAACGGACGTAAAACACGATCCACTAAACGCATGGTTAATACCTCACCATCGCTTGGTCTTGCCTCTCTTTTGAAGAATCCACCTGGATAACGCCCAGAAGCAGCAAATTTTTCACGGTAGTCTACTGTAAGTGGCAGAAAATCTACGTCACTTTGTTTGTAGTTAGATACAACTGTACAGAGTAACATACAGTTACCCGATTGAACAACAACAGAACCGTGTGCCTGTTTTGCCAGTTTTCCGGTTTCGATAGAAATTTCTCTACCATCACCGAGGTCAATGACCTCTTTAAATGTTTTTGGAATCATAAGTTTTAATTAAACCTGCATTTTACAGGTATGTTAAACAATGGTCTGCCGCCTTTATAGTCGGCCGAAGTTGTGTTGTTGTGTGTTGTGGACCAATGAAAAACTATGTGTAAGCTTTTTAAATCTGCCCTCGAAAGGACCATAAGGATGAAAAAAAGGGGAAGCTATGCTTCCCCGTATCATTATTTTCTAATATTCAGTACTTTAATAAGTTCGCGATATTTTACAATATCTTTTTTCTTCAGGTAATCTAAAAGACTTCTTCTTTTACCTACCAGCCTAACCAACGAACGCTCGGTATTATAATCTTTATGATTTTTCTTTAAATGTCCGGTTAGATGATTAATACGATGTGTAAACAAAGCAACCTGGCCTTCTGTAGACCCCGTATTCGTTTCCGAACCGCCGTGCTCTTTAAAAATTTTTTCTTTAACTTCTTTCGTTAAATACATGCCAATATTTTATTTAATGATTATTATGTATCTGATTGATTTTCAATCGAGCGCAAAGATAGTGATATTTTTAGAATTTAAGTGCGGTCCTTCTTTTTTTTGATCCCCTATTAAACCTTTTGCCATTGTTGTAGTCCTAGGAGGGTAATGTTTAAAAAACGTAATTATGAAAAAGAGTCTCAAAACAATGAACTATGTAGGATTAATGCTAATGACAGCTTTAGTAATACTGTCCTGTAGCAAAGAAGAATCACCGGAAATTTTAGCGGAGAATGAAACTTTTGAAGTAGCAGAGTTAAAGGCTAGTGATGAATCCGAATTAATTTCTGAAGAAATTATGAGTATTGCAGAAGATGTCTATACCGCAGATGAGGTATTATCCACTTCAAAGTTTTCTTACAATTCTGATTTTTTGCCAGATTGTGTAACAATTACAACAGTGGTTACTTCTACCACTAAAGAAAGAACAATAGATTTTGGCGCGGGTTGCGAATTGCCTAATGGGAATATTCTTTCTGGAATTATCTACTTGAGTTACTCAAAGGATATGGAATTAGCGACGAAAACATTGAGTTTATCATTGGAAAATTTCACTTTTAACGAAGTAGCCATAGAAGGAAGCGCTTCTATTGAACGTATGCGTACGAATGAAAATGGAAATCCTCAATCGGTAGCAAATGCCAGTTTTAACGGGGTTTGGCCAGATGAGAGTACTGCTAGTTTTAGCGGTACAAGAACCAGAGAGTGGATCGAAGGATTTGGTACAGGATTTTGGGGAGATAATGTTTATCTAATTACTGGTAATGGGACATTTACCGGTAAAATGGGTAATGTATTCTCAAAGGAAACACTTACTCCATTGCGTAGAGAACTTTCTTGTAGATTTATTGTAAGTGGTATTTTACAAATATCGAGAAATGATGCTACCGCTAGTTTGGATTTTGGCGATGGTACTTGTGACGCTAAGGGGATATTGACATATCCTGATGGCACTTCTAAGGAAATTTTTCTAAGAAGGTTTCTTAATAATTAATGGTAATAAAAAGTAAAAAGGCCCTGATTAGAATCAGGGCCTTTTTTTTATCGGATCGGATGGTTTTGAATCAGATCTAAATACAAGTTAATTTTGTTTTTCAGTTCACTGCGATGCACTATAAAATCAAGAAAGCCGTGTTCTTTTACAAACTCTGCTGTTTGAAAATCCTTAGGTAAATCTTTCCCGGTGGCTTCTTTTACTACTCTGGGTCCTGCAAAACCAATCAATGCTCCAGGTTCCGAAATATTAATATCTCCAAGCATCGCATAAGATGCGGTAGTACCTCCGGTTGTTGGATCTGTACAAAGGGAGATATACGGAAGCTTGGCTTCGGCAAGTTGTGCTAGTTTAGCAGAGGTTTTTGCCAATTGCATTAGCGATAATGCTGCTTCCATCATTCGGGCGCCTCCAGATTTTGAGATCATGACAAAAGGAACCTTTTCTTTGATGGCAACATCTATGGCTCGGGCAATTTTTTCCCCAACAACACTACCCATTGATCCTCCAATAAAGCTAAAATCCATACAAGCAATTACCAGGTCTTTCCCTTTCGATTTTCCAATGGCAGTTTTTACTGCATCTTTAAGGCCGGTTTTCTTTTGGGCCGCTTTTAAACGATCGCTGTATTTTTTTGTATCCTCAAATTTCAAAGGATCTTTGGAAGTTAGTTTTGCATCCAATTCCTTGAATATGTTATCATCAAAAAGTATTTCATAGTACTCTTTACTCCCTATTCTAACATGGTAATCATCTTCCGGACTCACATAGAAATTATTGGCAAGTTCTTCAGATTCTACTATTTTACCCGTTGGGGACTTATACCATAAACCTTTCGGGGTATCTTTTTTCTGTTCCGTGGCAGTCTGTATCCCTTTTTCCGTACGTTTAAACCAAGCTGTCATAGTGTTCTCTTTTAAGTGCAAGATCTAAATTATAGAGTATTAATATTATTTAAATCTTCAAAGGCTTTTTTCAATCTATCAACGAAAGTCTTCTCACCTTCACGTAACCAAACTCGAGGGTCATAGAATTTTTTATTCGGTTGTTCGTCCCCATCAGGATTTCCTATCTGTGCTTGTAAATAGGCTCCTTTATCTTGAAAATAATCCCGGATACCTGTCATAAACGCATATTGAAGATCTGTGTCAATATTCATTTTGATAACCCCATATCCAATGGCTTCCCGAATTTCCTCCACAGTTGATCCTGAACCACCGTGAAAAACAAAGTCGATATGATTGTGTTCTACCCCATAATTCTTGGTAATATAATCCTGAGAGTTTCTGAGGATTTTAGGAGTAAGTTTTACATTTCCTGGCTTGTATACACCATGTACGTTTCCAAATGCAGCTGCAATCGTAAATCGAGGACTTACTTTCGATAATTCCTCATAGGCGTAGGCTACTTCTTCTGGTTGCGTATAGAGTTTAGAATCATCAACATCAGAATTATCTACACCATCTTCTTCTCCTCCTGTGATTCCAAGTTCTATTTCTAGCGTCATATCCATTTTGCTCATACGCGCTAAATATCCTTTACATATTTCAATATTTTCCTCTAATGGTTCTTCAGACAAATCTATCATATGCGAACTAAACAATGATTTACCTGTGGCGGCATAATACTCTTCGCTGGCATCAAGTAGTCCGTCTATCCATGGCAATAATTTTTTCGCACAATGGTCGGTATGTAAAATCACGGTGGCACCATAGGCCTCAGCAAGTTCATGCACATGTTTGGCTCCGGCAATAGATCCTTTAATAGCGGATAGTTGGCCTTCATTGGATAACCCTTTCCCGGCATTAAATTGGGCTCCCCCATTTGAGAATTGAATGATTACTGGTGCGTTTAAACTCGCAGCGGTTTCTAAAACAGCATTAATAGTATTAGACCCGGTGACATTAACTGCTGGCAGGGCAAATCCTTTTTCTTTTGCGTAGTTGAAAATATTTTGAACTTCGTTTCCGGTTGCAACACCAGGTTTTATAGTGTGGGACATAGTCTTAAATCTATTTTTGTTATAATGGTTGTACGGGCAAAAGTAATAAAATAATTAGGTCTAAAAAGGATAATTGATTCCAATTTGGATTACGGCGTTAGCGAAGTTGTAGTCTGTGAACCATCTTCTGGAAGGATCTTCTGCCGGATTATAGGTTTTAAAGCCGGCATCTACCCTAAAAACAAAATAGGTGAAATCGTAGCGTATACCAAATCCTGTGCCCAGTGCTATATCTGCAAGTCAACGAGAACCTCCACTCGGTGATGCGGGGTCGTCTACATTATCCCAAACGTTCCAGATGTTTCCTGCATCCGCAAAAAGAGCTCCTTTAATACTACCTACAATCGGGAAGCGGTATTCTAAATTAAGGGCCAATTTTAAGTTTGCTTCATTAAAATCGTTCACATCCTGGGAACTTCCGGGTCCCAGAGAATAGGGAAACCATGCCCTGTTATCATTAGATCCTCCAGCAAAATAACTGCGAACAAACGGAATACTCTCGGAATTGCCATAGGGTATTGCAATGCCAAAAAAACTGTGGAATGCAAGGACATTAGATCTGTTAAGATCCCAGTGTTTTATAAAATCAAATTCGGTTTTAAAGTACTGCGAATAAGGCACTCCAAAGACTAATAAATCTGAATCGTCATTTTGTTCAAAAGGAATAAGGTATGAAATCCCGGATAATAGATTGCCTGCACTTTCCAGATTTAGACGAAACTGATAAAAACTGTTATCATTAACGCCGCTTTTATTGTTCTTGGCAAATGAATAATTACTGGAGAAGATCAGGTTGTTTTCTGTAAGTCGGCTCCTACGTTCTTCAATACGACTTACTGTAATAAAATCGTTGGTACTGGATGTAACCGTCCCATCTAAAATGGCAGAGGTGAAACCGGCTGCCCCATCCGGAATAATGAGGGTAGGGTCATTAGGATCCGCTGTTGGCTCAAAGAATGTTGCCAGAGTGGGGTCTCCTTCATAATTGTTCGCAACGGCGTCTAAACTTCTAAAACTACTGCCGTATACATTGAAAAAACGATCCGGATTTACATTTCGAACATAGAGAATGTTGAGGAGTTCCAGGGAATTCTTTTTAAAATTATTTGGAATCCACGTATATCCAAGGGTCGTATTAAAGGTCTGTTTGTCTAGCCCAATATTTTTTTGAAAACTTGTTCCTGCAGAAATTCGGGTCTGTGGAAGCATATAATAGGGAATGATCTTCTTTGTATTGATTAGTGGAAACCAAATCCTTGGGAATGTTATATTGATATCGCCTCCAATTTCTGAAAAGAAATCTTCGGGTAAAGAGGTGTCACTAAGCAATCCAAAGGTGCCACGAGCAGATAAACTAAGCGTTTCTGCTCCTCCGAAAACATTTCGTGTAATTAGAGAACTGCTAAAACCAATACCCAGACGTTGAATATTAGAGTGGGTAACGTCAAAATTTAACCCTAATGAATATTTCGGGCGTGCCGTTAGGAAGATGTTAGATACCAGTTTCGTTTGGGTGCTGTCTTCTAAAATTTGAATATTGGGATATTTGAACGTGTTGAGGTTGGTGATTTGACGATACGTTCTAAGCCGGTCCAGATCTCTATAAACGCTATCTTTTTCCAAAAAAATGGCATCGGTAAGTGCCTTGGGCTTGTACCGGAGCTTATCTTTAAAGTAAATAGTATAATTATTATATTCTACAGACTGAAGCTCATTAGAGTTGTCTTCAAACGTATAATCTGCGTAGATATTTATTTTTTTAAATTTGTATACTTTATACTCCGATGTGGTAACGGCGCTATCTCCCCGTTTTCGTAGGTTATCAATATTCAATTCCACGCTCATTAACTGATCATCCTGTACCTTTGAAGTATCTCTACGGATATCATAGGTAATAGAACTTTCCTGAAAATTATAGACTCCCGAATTTCTAAATAGGGTAGTAAGTCGCTCTCTTTCATTATTAAAATCCGATAAATCAAATTGTTTGTTTTCCTGTATAAAGGAAGCTGCACTATTTATTGAGTAAATGGAATCTATAGGTTTCGAGGCTATATTTTTAGTTAAGGAGTCAATGATAAAGGGCTTGTTCAAATTGATAACATAATCAACGGACGCTCTTTGTTTGCGACCAGTTTCAACAATATTATACGATGTAGTATTGTTAAAATAGCCCTTACTGCCATAATAAGAACTGAGCCTTCCTAATGTTTTTCTTGTTTGAGCAGTGTCTATGGTAACTGGTGGTTCCCCAATATTTTTAAGCCATTCACTATACCCCTTCACCATGAAAGACTCACCCAATCTATTCACCTGTTTCTTCGAAAGCCAATTAGACAATCTAATTTCCCTTTTTTCTTTTTTATGCAACCAGTTCTGGTAAGAAGAGTCCGGATCTTTTTTGGCCAAATTAAAAAGATTAAGTCGCAATGGATACCCCAACACCCTGGAATTGGGTTTCTGCACTATAAGGCTCTTGATATCCTCATCCTGAATTTTTTCGCCATTTACCAAGATGGTGTTCTTGGATAATAGGAATTTATCTTCATCAACCCTTTTTAATGCGTTGCACGAAGTAAATACGGCACAAAGCAATAAGATACCTATTTTTGCAACATTGCCTTTAAAAGGAAAGGGGGTATTCATAAGAACCAAAAATACATTATTTGTATGGTTGTAAAAAGTCAAATAAAGTTTATAAAAAGCTTGCAACAAAAAAAATATAGAAACCTTCATTCTATGTTTGTTGCGGAAGGCATTAAGACAGTAAATGAACTGCTGGTTTCAGATCTGGAAGTACAGCATGTATACACGGTAGACAAAGATAGTATACCTTTTCAAAGGGATTATTGCCAGTTGGTTAGCACATCGGACTTGCAAAAAATGAGTGGTTTAAAGGCGCCTAATAAGGTGCTGGGGGTATTTCGTATCCCTCCTCCAAAGTCGTTAAACTTTAAAGACTGGATTCTTGTTTTGGATTCTGTGAAAGATCCTGGAAATTTAGGAACCATTATCCGACTTTGTGATTGGTTCGGAATTAAACATATGGCTTGTAGTACAGATACCGTGGATTGCTTTAATCCGAAAGTACTACAAGCAACAATGGGTTCCATTGCGCGAGTAAACCTGGTATATACAGATATAGAAGATTTACTATTGAAGTGTAAAGTTCCTGTCTTCGGGGCATTTATGGAAGGGGAATCTATTTATTCCACGAATTGGCCAGATTCTGGTGTTTTGGTAATGGGAAATGAAGCACATGGGATATCACAATCTATAGAGCAGCTAGTTACCAAAAAAATTGGTATTCCACAATTTGGAAAATCAACCGCAGAAAGCCTTAATGTTGCCACTGCAACGGCAATTTTATTAAATGAAATTAGGAGATCTTAATGCAGCCTTTATTCGAAGGTAAAATTAACGAAAATACCACGGGTGAGCAACGCTTCAATATTTCCTGTCCAGGGACTATTGGGGTCATTATCCGGCACTAACTCATCACTTATCGCAAATACTCCACGGATTGATGGTGAAAACTTAAAATATTCGGTATAGAAATCGATCCCAAAGCCAAGTTCATAATTAAATACTTGCTTCTTCATGCGAAAGGTGCCACTGCTGTTGTCATCTAGACTTACTTCGTTGCTTCCAAGATTCATGGAAGCAGAAACGCCTCCAATAACAAAAGGTTTCCAATTCCCCAGCCTTTTTGTACTTACTTTAAGTAATACAGGGAAATTAATGTAGGTAGATTTTACTTCCCTTAGCGCATCGATTTCTTCGGTAAACCCGGGGAAACCTAGCATCCTGGAAGTATAAAAAAGCCCTGGTTCAAATCGTAAATCCAAAAATTGATTAATACGCAATTCCCCAATAAGACCCACATTAAAACCTATTGATTTGTCTACTAAAATATCTTGCAGGTCATTTCTGTATTCAAATTTGAAGTCGTACTGATTAAATCCAAGATAGTACCCCCAGTTTAAAAAGTCCTTGTCCTCATTCTCTAAATTAAGAATAGGCTTCTCATTAAATTGGCCATATGTTGTGTTGCCGATTAGCAGAAATAGAATTGCCAAAAGGAAAAAAATGCTTCTCATATACTTACTTTGTAGCCACGTAAATGGAGGCAACTCCAAATGTCTGGGGTTTATTCTCCATAGCTATAAACCCTATTTTCTTTAAAATATTGTTGAAATCCTGTCCATGTGGGAAAACGGCAGCAGATTCTGATAAATAGGCATAGGCAGAACGATCTTTTGAAAATATTTTGCCAATCGCAGGTAAAATATATTTGCTGTAGAATTTATAGCCTTGTTTGTAAGGAGTTTTAGTAGGAACCGATGTTTCTAGAACCACGAGGGTTCCTCCTGTTTTTAATACTCGTCTAATTTCATGAAGCCCTTTATCTAAATCTTCAAAATTACGGACCCCAAAAGCTACAGTTACTGCATCGAAAGACTGGTCCTCAAATTGTAAATTTTCACTATCCCCTACAACCATTTCAATAGTGCTGTCTAACTTCTTTGCGGATATTTTTTTCTTACCAATCGCTAACATCCCTTTAGAAATATCGAGTCCAACTATTTTTTCTGCCCCAGTATCCACAAGATTAATTGCCAAATCACCAGTACCTGTGGCAATGTCCAATATAGTTTGGGGTTTTTTCTCTTTTAATATTTTCACCACTTTTTGCCTCCATTTCACATCTATCCCAAATGAAATAACCCTATTTAAGCCATCATAATTTTCAGAAATGGCATCGAACATAGTGGTAACTTGTTCTTTTTTACCTCTTGAAGAATCCTGATACGGAGTAACTTTCTTAGACATGTACGCAATTTTGTGGCAAAGATACTATAAAGTACTTTTCTTGAAGGCCTTTCATTGTGAGATAGTTGGTATTAGTTTGATTGCAAGCAAATGCGATTTTTGGAGGGGAATGAAATAAAATTATGTAATTTTGACGCGCAAAAGCATGCAAAACTTTCTTACGCAAGTTGGATTGGATTCACTGATTGTTGAGATTACTTCCGGGATGATCTACACTTAATGAAAAACGACCATATTTACTAATGAAGATTATAATAGCAGGTGCAGGTGAAGTAGGCTTCCATTTGGCCAAACTGCTGTCTTACGAATCCCAAGACATAACCCTTATAGATACCAATAAAGAAAGTCTGGTTTATGCGGATAATCATTTAGATATAAGAGTATTAAAAGGGGATGCTACATCTATTTCCATTTTAAAGGATGCCCAGGTAGAAAAATCTGATCTTGTAATTGGGGTTACTTCCTCTGAAACTACGAATATTACGCTATGTATGCTCGCAAAGCAAATGGGGTCTAAGAAAACCATTGCGCGTATATCCAATACAGAATTTATGGATCATCGGGAACAGATCCAATTTTCAGCATTGGGGATAGATGAACTAATCTCACCAGAGGAACTGGCGGCAACGGAGATTCAATTATTACTAAATCAGTCAGCTTTTAACGATACCTATGAATTTGAAAATGGCGCTTTAATCATGGTAGGAGTTTCCTTGCCAACAGAAGCCCCTTTTATTGGAAAATCTGTAAAAGTCGCAGCTAATATTTTCCCTGAATTACATTTTATGCCTATTGCAATGCAACGTAAGGGTACACAGTTTACTGTAATACCCCGGGGAGATACCATTTTTAAGGAAGATGACCAGGTTTACTTTATTACCGATAAAAAAGGAGTTGATGAACTCTATAAACTTACCGGGAAGAAGAAAGAAGCATTAAAGAACGTGATGATTCTTGGAGGAAGTAAAGTAGGGTTTAAAGCCGCCAGGGATTTATGTGGAAATAAGTTTAATGTAAAACTTATTGAGAAGGACAAAGAAAAGGCTTTTGATTTGGCAGATATGTTGCCAAATGCACTGGTTATTAATGGAGACGGCCGCAATGTAGAGCTTTTGGAAGAAGAAAGTCTGGATTCTATGGATGCCTTTATTGCGGTAACAGGGAATTCGGAAACCAATATCATGTCTTGTTTGGTTGCCAAATCTAAAGACATTAAGAAAACGATCGCATTGGTTGAGAATATGGATTATTTTCAACTTTCACAGTCCATAGGTATCGATACACTTATCAATAAAAAGCTCTTAGCGGCAAACAATATTTTTAGATATGTTCGAAAAGGGGAAGTAGTAGCCCTCACCCGGCTCAACAACTTAAATGTTGAGATTTTAGAATTTATTGTTAAGTCTGGTTCACGTGTTAATGGGAAAGTCATTAGGGAATTAGATTTCCCCCGTAATGCCATTATAGGTGGGATCATTAGAGGGGGAGAAGGACTTGTAGTTCTGGGAAATTTTAAGATACTGGAAGGAGATCGTGTAGTGGTGTGTTGCTTACCGGAGGCTATTCGAAAGATTGAACGGTTATTTTTATAACATGAGACTAAACTCAAAAATAATTGTACATCTAATGGGACTACTTTTGCTATGCAATGGTGGTTTTATGATTCTGGCAGCCTTGGTCAGCGGACTGTACCACGATGGAGTTACCCTTGAAATTACCCTTGCGGCAATTGTAACGATGTTTACCGGGATCTTTGCGATGTTCTTCACAAGGGGTCACGAAAAAGAGGTGAATAGGAAAGAAGGGTACCTAATCGTTACTTTTGGATGGATTATAATGTCGGTATCAGGGGTCTTGCCCTATATTTTTTCCGGTGCTATTCCGAATGTCACCAATGCATTTTTTGAAACCATGTCTGGGTATACCACTACCGGAGCCTCAATTGTTGATGATATAGAAGCCTTGCCAGAAGGTATCTTATTTTGGAGGAGCCTTACACATTGGATAGGCGGTATGGGGATTATTGTATTGGCAATTGCAATATTACCACTACTTGGCATTGGTGGTATGCAGCTTTTTGCTGCAGAAGCACCTGGCCCTAGCGCCGATAAACTGCACCCCAGGATTACTGACACAGCGAAACGCCTGTGGCTGATTTATTTTGGATATACCGTTGCTGAAACCCTTTTATTAAAATTGGCCGGAATGTCTTTTTTTGATGCAATTAATCATTCTCTGGCAACCCTTTCCACCGGCGGATTTTCTACTAAGAATGCCAGTTTGGCGTATTGGAATAATGAACCTCTCATACAATATATTGTAATCCTCTTTATGTTTCTGGCAGGAAGTAATTTCGTATTGAGTTATTTTGCGTTTAAAGGGAAGATTCAAAAAATTATAAGGGATGAGGAATTTAAGTTCTTTGGAATGCTCATCATCTTATTTTCGATTGTAACGGCCCTCGTGATATACTTTCGAGCAGATGTGCCTGTTTCTGAATACCAGCCTATGGTTATGGGAAGTATGGAAAGTGCCATAAGACATGCTCTTTTTCAGGTTGTAGCAGTGATTACCACTACTGGTTTTGTGACGGCCGATTTTACGAGTTGGACACCATTTTTAACGGTATTCTTTTTTGGGCTAATGTTTCTGGGAGGATCTGCAGGTTCAACAGCCGGGGGTATTAAAATTATGCGTCATATCCTTATTATTAAGAATGGCTTGCTGGAATTCAAAAGAACGTTACATCCCAATGCCATCATACCTGTTCGTTATAATAACAAAACAGTTACTGAGCATATCGTTTACAACATAATAGGATTTTTTGTGCTATACATGCTTCTTTTTGTCTTAGGAGCCCTGATATTGAGTTTTTTGGGGCTCAACTTTGAATCGGCGATTGGGGGAGCAGCGTCTTCTCTTGGGAATGTTGGGCCTGCTTTTGGTAGCCTTAGTCCCTTAAATAACTTTAATTCATTGCCTGATATTGGTAAATGGTGGTGTGGATTCCTTATGCTGGCAGGAAGACTCGAACTATTTACAGTACTTATTCTATTCTCACCTTATTTCTGGAAGAAAATATAGCTTTAACCTGCTATGCTCCATGGTTTTATAACACGCTTTTGATCCGAGCAATGGCTTCCTTTAATTCTGCTTCTGAAGCGGCATAGGAGATGCGAATACAATTAGGATTTCCAAAAGCTTCACCAGTTACGGTTGCCACGTTTGCATATTCCAGAAGGTACATAGCAAAATCTGAAGCGTTATTAATTCGTGTGCCTTTGAGTTCTTTCCCAAAGAAGCTGCTTATATCCGGAAAGACGTAAAAGGCACCCTCTGGAACGTTTAATTGAAACCCTTCTATAGTCCCCAATAATTCCAGAACTAGGTCTCTTCGTTCTTTGAACTTATCGATCATGAACTGAATCTTACTTACAGGAGCTTCTAAGGCAGTAATGGTAGCTCTTTGGCCAATGGCATTGGCACCACTGGTTATCTGACCCTGAAATTTTGTACATGCCTTTGCAATCCAGTCCGCTGCACCAATATATCCAATACGCCAACCGGTCATAGCAAATGCTTTAGACACCCCATTTACGGTAATTGTGCGTTCGTACATTCCATCAATAGCGGCAATACTGGCATGTTTACCTCTAAAATTAATATGCTCATAGATTTCATCCGATACAACGAAAATTTGAGGATGCTTCTTCAGAACACTGGCTAAACCTTCCAGTTCTTCCTGACTGTATACGGAGCCACTGGGGTTACATGGAGAACTAAACCAAATCATTTTTGTTTTTGATGTAATGGCACCCTCTAATTGTTGTGGTGTCATTTTAAAATCGGTGTCTATACTTGTCGGGACTTCTACCGGAGTACCCTCCGCTAATTTTACGATATCGCTGTAACTTACCCAATAAGGTGCGGGTAAAATTACCTCATCACCTTTGTTTAGCATCACCATAGCTATGTTGGCAAGAGATTGCTTGGCTCCTGTGGAAACAACAATTTGATTTAAACCATAGTCCAGATTATTATCTCGCTTAAATTTATTGGAGATTGCTTGTTTTAAATCTGCATATCCATCTACAGGAGAATAACTGCTATAATTATCATCCACTGCTTTTTTAGCTGCCTCTTTAATAAACTCTGGAATATTAAAATCTGGTTCTCCCAGACTCAACCCTATAATGTCTTTACCTTCACTTCTTAATTCTCTGGCCTTTGCAGCCATAGCCAGTGTGGCCGAAGTAGATAATTTATTTATTCTATCGGATAGCGGATTACTCATACTCACAAGAAGTTTATTGGTATTGCAAAATGGGTTTTTTACCCAACTCTTTTAAATGGCTAAAATGCGAAATTATAGCTTTTCTGGTAGTTTTATATTCGTTGTAAGGTAAATTAAACTCTTTAGCCGTTTCTTTAACAATTTTGGAGATTTTTGTGTAATGTATATGACTAATATTTGGAAAAATATGGTGTTCTACCTGGTGATTTAAGCCACCTGTAAACCAGTTTACAATTTTATTTTTTGTACCAAAATTGACAGTAGTAAATAATTGGTGTACTGCCCAGGTATTTTTCATGGTTCCATCCTTTTCGGGCAAAGGAGTCTCTGCTTCGTTCACCACATGAGCTAATTGAAATACTACACTTAGGATAACGCCCGCTACGTAATGCATAACAAAAAAGCCAATTAAAATTTTCCACCACGCAACGTCTAAAATAATCATTGGAAGCACAATCCAAATGGTAACATATATGGCTTTAGTGATCAACAAAACACTCCAGTTAAGAAATGGATTTGGAAATTTACCATAAGATAACTTCCTTTTGGTATACCGATACATTTGCTGAAAATCTGTTGTAATGGCCCAGTTAAAAGTTAATAGGCCGTAGAGAAATACAGAATAGAAATGTTGAAATTTATGAAACTTATGCCATTTGGCATGCTTGGAAAACCGCAATATTCTGCCGGCTTCAAGATCTTCATCGTGGTCAGGGATATTGGTATATGTATGGTGTAGTACATTGTGCTGAACTTGCCAGTTGTATACATTCCCAGCCAAAATATAAATACTGCTCCCCATTATTTTATTCACCCATTTTTTGGTTGAATACGAGCCGTGATTCCCATCGTGCATTACATTCATCCCAACGCCTGCCATGCCAACTCCCATGGTTATCGTTAATAATAAATTTGCCCAATTGGGTAAATTAAGTGTGAGGATTAAGAAGTAAGGTGCAAAGAAAAGAGCAAACATGATGCCTGTTTTCAAATGAAGACGCCAGTTTCCTGTTTTCTTTATTTTGTTTTCTTTGAAATATTCGTTGACTCTTTTATTAAGGGTTCTGAAAAACTGTGCAGAATCTTTTCGTGAAAATTTTATTGTGTTGGTATCCATATATTCTAATAAAAGCTGTAAAGATAACGCATAATCTTTCTTTTTAATGCCTACATTATCATAAAATAAGAATAATTTATGGCATTGAATATGGTATTTTTGCCGAAATAAACGGCTTACATGAGTGCAGAAATCGTCTTTAAATATTTCCCGGAACTAACAGATATACAAATAGAACAATTCAACCAATTGGAGGAGTTGTATAAGGATTGGAACCAAAAAATCAATGTGGTTTCGAGGAAGGATATCGACGAGCTTTATGTTCGTCATGTACTACATTCGTTGGGCATTGCTAAGATTATTCAATTTAAACCCGGAGCTCAGGTTTTAGATGTGGGGACCGGAGGGGGCTTTCCAGGAATTCCCCTGGCCATTCTTTTTCCAGAAACACATTTCACCCTGGTAGATGCCATTGGGAAAAAGATAAAAGTGGTTCAGGAAGTGATAGATGGGCTAGAATTAAAAAACGTTACTGCTATTCATTCGAGAGTAGAAGAACTAGATCAACAGTTCGATTTTATTGTAAGCAGAGCTGTTGCTGCGATGCCCACCTTTGTGCATTGGGTAAAAGGAAAGATTAAGAAGAAATCTGTGCATTCCTTAAAAAATGGGATTCTGTATTTAAAAGGTGGAGATCTTGAAGAAGAGTTAAAGAACTACAAAACAGCAGAGTTGTTTGAACTATCCGATGTTTTTAAAGAAGAATTCTTTGAAACCAAAAGGCTGGTGTACCTGCCCGTGAAGTTTAAAGGGTAAATTATATACTGTACATACTTAGATAGGAGAATCTGCACTTCTTCGCAAACGATTTTACATAGCTGCTCATTTGTGTAAATGAAAATTTCGAATCTCTTTTTTCTGAAGTAATAACTGTTTGTTCCATATGCTGATTTATTTTTCACCGCTAAATTACGATAATTTTACAATAAGTTAACGTTAAATTTACATTAAAAGTATATTCGCTGGAGTTATTGGCTTTGCCAGACCACAAAACAATAGTGCTCGGGCTATCGTACCATTTGGGATGATTTAATAGTTTGGGTGTAGGTTGTGGAGCGAAATTTACTTATTAAGTACCCGTAAAAAACCCTCTGCTGCATACAGAGGGTAGTTTTAATATTTTGTAAAATCTGTAGCTAGTTTCCCAAAAATGGATATCGGTAATCTTCTGGGGTAACAAAAGTTTCCTTAATTAACCTTGGGGATACCCAGCGCATTAAGTTTTGAGCAGAACCTGCTTTGTCATTAGTTCCTGAGGCTCTTGCTCCACCAAAGGGTTGTTGTCCAACAACGGCCCCTGTTGGTTTGTCGTTAATATAGAAATTACCGGCACAATTCTGAAGCGCCTTGGTTGCTTCTTCAATAGCATACCTGTCTCTGGCCATTACAGCTCCTGTTAGTGCATAAGGCGACGTAGTATCTATTAAATTAAATACCTTGTTCCAATCCGCATCTTCATAGATATAAATTGTTACTACCGGTCCGAACAACTCTGTTTCCATGGTTATATAATGTGG
>CBDUCK010000037.1:0-17261 GCA_965365635.1 uncultured Muriicola sp. | reverse complement strand
GGAGTTGGAAGATTTTCCAGACTCGACTCAATATTATCATAACGCAACAAGCGACCTACTTCGGCTACGTATAGCGAACCATTTCTAAAAGCAATGCCATTGGGCACTTCTAAAGTAGAATCTAAAATAATGGTATGATCTGCTCTGTAATCCTTGTCGAGATCTTGAATGGCATATACGGTTTTATCGTTTCTGGTACCAACGAAAAGAGTACCATTATCTCCCATTGCCATTGAACGTGCGCCATCTATACTATCTGCGTACACCTCAATCTTGAATCCTGGCGGAAGCTTTAATCTATCTAACGGTAAGTTGCTTTCTGCTTCTTCATATTGGGTGAGAACCACAGGAGTTTCTACCTCGCTTTTCTTTTCCTGACAAGAAAATAGGGCAACGCAAAAAATCGTTGGAAGAATATATTTTAAATTTGAGACTATCTGTTTCATGCGTATATATGTTACTTGGTTTTTTGTATTAGGATACTATCCCGTTTCTTTATTTTTATGACTAGGTCGTTTTTGCTAATTTCCTTAGGGCCACCCACTGTTTAAGCATATCTCTGGAGTCACAAGCAGGGTATCCCAAGACGGTCTTACCTGCGGCCACATCTCCTACGACCCCAGAACCTGCACCAACGACGGCTCCTGAATGAATGGTTGTATGGTCCTTTATAGAAGCACTCCCACCAATTACAACACCATCCCCTAAGGTAACAGAACCTGCAAGACCACTGCTGCCTGCCATAATGCACGAACGGCCAAGTACACAGTTATGGGCTATCTGCACCAAATTATCTATCTTACAGCCATCACCAAGTATGGTAGAGCTAAACTTAGCTCGATCCACACAGGAGTTGGCACCAATTTCTACGTAATTACCTATTACCACATTACCAATATGCGGAATTTTAACGAGTCCTCTTCCATCATCACTTGGACGATAACCAAATCCATCTGCACCTATGCTTACATTCGTGTGAAAAATACAATGGCTGCCAATCTTGGAGCGTTCTCTTATGACTGTACCAGACCAAATAGTGGTATGAGTGCCTATTTTCCTAGAACTACCGATGGGTGTATTACTGCAGTAGCATGTATATCGTTATCAAAATGAGGGGACTCAGGAGAGAAAACTTCCAACAATTTGGCCATTGCCAAATCTGCATTTGCTACTTTAATTAGCGCAGCACTTTCTTTTGGCTCAAGCTCTATACTTTTAGTGACAATAGCAACAGAGGCATTCGAAGCATCCCATTTACGTGCATACTTTCGATTACCAATGAAGGTGGCATGGCCTTTAATCGCAGCATCAATAGTCTCCAAACCTATAATGGGTTCTGATATGTTTCCAAAAAGCTCGCCATCAACAATGGTCGCTATTTCTTGTATGGTAAAGGATTTCATGGATTTCTTATTAGGATTAGTTGCCGTCGCAGCATCCCTCAAATATAGCTATTAAGTTTATTTGGATATTCTAAATGCGAAAAAAACATGGGTTGCTTTGATATAAAGCTTTCTATTGCAACGGCATTCCATCACATTGTAGTATAGCAATCCCAATCGTATTAAAAACTAAAAAAGCCCATCATTATTGATGGGCTTAGTCTAATAGACATCTAACTTATATGTGCTTAGATAACTTTTACGTTCACGGCATTTAATCCTTTGTTACCTTCTTGCAAATCAAAAGACACTTCGTCACCTTCGCGAACTTCGTCTATTAACCCAGAAATGTGTACAAAATGATCCTTTTCTACTCCCTCTTCAGTGATAAAACCAAAACCTTTAGCATCATTGAAGAATTTTACTGTTCCTTTACCCATTGTAATTTAATTTAATTTATAATACTTTATATCTTGCAAAGATGACGCTATTAATTTGGTCTACAGTTAATTAGTTCATAAATCTTTACAAATATGTCTATTAGTTGCCTGGAGCATTTTATTTAAGGTAATTATACCACTGTAAAATTAAATTACAGAGACCCTCACTTTCTTCTTTTTTAATCGTGTATTATTTAGCTTTTCTGCCAAATCATCCGCAATTGTTAAGGGAACGGCAACAAACGCACAATCTTGTTTTAACTCAATAGTTCCTAATTGATCCTTATTTAGTTTCCCTTGTTTAAAAAACATCCCGGCAATGTCACCTTTAGAAATCTTATCTTTTCTCCCGCCAGAGATAAACAGTGTTTCCCAGTATTGTTCTTTATGCAGAGCTTTCTTCGAAATATCTTCTCTTTTGTAACTTTTAATAAATTCTGGTAATGGTTCCTTTTCCCATTTTAATACATAGGCAGTCCCTTTAGCATTCACCCTTGCTGTTCTGCCATTTCTATGTGTAAACTCTTCTAAGGAATTTGGAAGTTCATAATGAATTATGTATTTCATTTCCGGGATATCTATACCTCTGGCTGCCAAGTCTGTAGCAAGTAATACCTGACATGTTCCGTTTCTGAATTTAATTAAAGAGCGCTCCCTCTCTCGTTGTTCCATTCCACCAGAAAAACTAGCATGACTGATCTTATTTTTCTCTAAAAAAGCACTTATTTGTTCAATGCTATCTTTTAAATTACAGAAAACAATTCCAGGTTGATAGCCAATATGCAGCAGCAATTCCAATAGGGTTTGTAATTTACTTTTGGCTGGGGACACCACTATTTTAACCGTTAATTTTGAAGGCGCCTTATCTTTTAAATAGTTGATGATAGTAGGGCGATCTAGTCTTACAAAACCAGGAATTTCTACACCTTGAGTGGCAGAGGTTAAAATACGCTTATTTATATTTGGCAGCTTATTTAAAATACTCCTCATTTCATCTTCAAAACCTATTTCCAGCGATTTATCAAACTCATCCAAAACCAGTGTTTTAATGGTTGTTTTAGAGAAACGATCATTATTAAAATGATCCGAAATTCTACCAGGGGTTCCTATTAAAATTGCAGGAATATGTTTGATCTCAATTTTGTCTTTAGACATGGGCCTTCCGCCATACACTGCATTTACTTTAAAACCAGCACCCATATTACGAACTACCTGTTCTATTTGTATAGCTAATTCTCGCGAAGGCACTAAAATAAGTGCTTGAATATCTGGACACGCCCGATTTAATGATTTTATTATTGGCAACAAAAAAGCCAATGTTTTCCCCGTCCCCGTTGGTGAAAGCAATATGGTATTTGGGGTTTTTTCAATTACAGCTATGGCTTCCTCTTGCATTGGGTTTAACTCATAGATATTCAATTTTGATAAAATATCTTGCTGTTCTTTAATCCTGTTCGCCATAATGCTTACCTGTTTTGATTCTTTTCTGAATTATTCGTTTTTGGATCTCCACTTCGTGCTTGAGCCAAATAATTCGCCAGTATTTTATCTATCAATTCTTCTTTTGTTAAATGATGAAATACCGTTTTAACATTATTTCTAAATGTTTCCGAAACGGTACTATTAGGCTTGGTTTTGAATATTTTTTTAGCCCATAACAGCCCATTGTTTTCTTCGATGCTTTGAGCATCTGCTTTTGAAAGTTTTTTAAAAATAATGCCTAATTCTTTTTCAAAAACAGCAATGTCTTCAACTTCTTCTTTTTGTAAAATAGTCAAAGAAAGTCCGCTTGCGCCTGCCCTGGCTGTACGGCCACTTCTGTGTACGTAGGTGTCCGAAGTGTCTGGCAGATGATAATTTACAACATATGATATTTCTTTTACATCAATGCCCCTGGCTGCTAAATCTGTAGCAACTAAAATATCGATAAAACCTTCTCTAAATTGTCCCATTATCCGATCGCGAATTCCTTGACTGAAACTCCCGTGTATGGCCCCTGATGAAAATTTATTTATCGCCAGGTTTTTTGCTAATTTGTTGACTGCCGCTTTGGTTTTACAAAAAATAATGCCCCTTTCGCCTTCTTTGGAATTTAAAAAATGCAGCAAAACTTCTAGTTTTTCTATGGGCTCAACCACCAAATATTTATGATCTATACCTTTGTGCCCCACCGTAGCCATATCTGCTTCTACTTCCACTACATGCTTTGACATGTAATTTTGTATCAGTTGTTTTATGGTTCCTGGCATGGTAGCCGTAAATAAAAGTGTTCTTCTTGTTGTTGGAATTTCTTTGACAATGCGATCTAAGCCTTCTTTTAAAACACTTACCATTTCATCAGCCTCATCCAACACTAAATAGCTTACGTTTTTAAGGCTAATGGCATTTCGTTGAATTAAATCGATTAATCGCCCGGGAGTAGCCACTACGATATGCGTAACATTCTTTAAATTTTCTATTTGTGGTTTGATCGGGATTCCACCAAGTACAGAAGTAATTGAAACAGCCGTACTATGGGTAGCAAAAGAAATTAAATTCGCATAAATTTGTTGTCCAAGTTCTCTTGTCGGGGCCAATATTACTGCCTGGATATTGCTATTCTTCGGGTCTATCAATTGTATTAAAGGCAACCCGAAAGCGGCAGTTTTACCAGATCCTGTTTTTGCTAAGGCTACTACATCTTTCTTTTGATCCAGGATGATAGGTATTGCCTTTTCTTGAATCGCTGTTGGAACTACTATCTTTAAATCGCTTAAGCTTTGACACAATTGTTCGTTTATTCCTACATCCGAGAACCGCTTTACCATAAAATAATTTTCAGCAAAGATAGCTACACTTGGGTCGGGAATAGTATCATTCTTAAAAGTAAACTACATAGTATCAATAAGAAACATTTGGAAGTATATGAGCATACTAGCTTACGGGTACAATAATAACCAAAGAAGGTATACTACTCCAACTATAACAGACAGTGCCGGTATAAAAAATAGATGACGAAAATTTTTTATAATTGCGGACAGGTAGCATATTAAAGGCATGCCTATTGCTCCAATTATAAATAATACCGATGGTATTGCTGCCTGGTTCTCTATTTCTGCCACATACACAGTAACAACAAAAGCAATATTTATAAAAGCAATTCCAAAGAAAGAGATATGACCCAGGCGTGTCATCCTTCTTTTCCATGATCCATAGCCACCCATCCATTCTTCCTTATGAAAGAAAACCCCCTGAACTGCTCCAAATAATGCCCCAAGGAGCATACCAATCCATGCAGCCAATAAATTGATTTCAGCGGACATACGCAACCTGTATTAATACATTATTTGTTAATCCCTGGTGCTTTTTTTGACAGTAAGATAACATTCAGTCATTAGAATAAACATAACCAAATCTATTATACCAAAAAGAGCTAAAAATAAAATATGTGGAATATCTCCAACTACAAAATAATAAAAGGTAATAGCACAATAAACTAGCTTGTATAATATGCCAATAAGGATCAAATCCACATTTTTATGTAAATCTCCCCGATAGATTAAATAGTAAGCTAAACCAAGAACAAATACGTAACCACCAATCAACGTTAAGTAGCCTGGGAACTCAGGTAATTTATCTGTTATCTCAAGGAAATTGAACACTGATTTAGAAAAGAACATGAAAATAAGACCTAGAATAAGATCATAAACTGCTACAACCAAAAACAAGCCTTTGTAATATTTTAATTTTGAGTCGGTCATGATATTTAGATTTAAATTATTAGCTGTGCCTTACCTCTAAAGTTACAATTATTCCTAGAATAATTTAGGGTCTAAAATTTAATTTAAAATCAATATAAATAGCTGAATATCAGCACTTATATGCCATATATTAATTTAACTACTGAAGTATTTTGCATTAAATATCTTAACTTAGAGTAAGGCAATTTTTCTTATTAAAATACAGTCAAATGAAGAAGAGACCTAAGGTGATTTTAATCGCCATGAGTGGCGTTCGAGTGGTTAATGAAAAACTTTTTAATGCCGGACTAACCCTGCCAGGTTTTGTTGATAGAAGCAAAGTGATCGCCAGCCTTCCCAGCCTTGGATTATTAACACTGGCGGCTCACACTCCGGAGCACTGGGAAGTTATTTATAAAGAGCTCGATACCTATACAGATAATGATATTGAGGAGCTATTGAATGAGAAACCAGATATCATAGCTTTTTCTTCCTTAACTGCAAGAATATATGAGACTTATAAATTATCAGCCAGATTCAGAAAATATGGAATAACCACGGTTATTGGCGGGCTACATGCTTCTTCACTTCCCAATGAGGTAAAAGAGCATGCAGATGTTGTGATACAGGGAGAAGGTGAAATAATTTGGGAGCAACTACTGAAAGATTATGAACAGAATACCTTGAAAGCATTGTATAGTTCACTTTCTAATCCAGCCTATGTGTTTGATCTAAAAGATGCCAGAGTTCCTAAATATGAATTGCTCGATATAAAAAAATACAACAGGTTAACCATTCAGACGACCAGGGGATGTCCTTATGATTGCAATTTTTGTGCAGCTTCAAGAACTATTAGTTCGTATAAAAAGAAACCTATTGAAATAATTAAAAAAGAACTGGATAAAATATTTGAAATATGGGATAAACCATTTATTGAATTAGCCGACGATAACACTTTTGTAGATAAAAAATGGTCGAAAGAATTACTTAAGTTATTTGGCAAATACAACATGAAATGGTTCACCGAAACAGATATTACAATTGCAGAGGATGAGGAACTATTATCTTTGTTGGCAGCATCTAATTGTATGCAGGTACTTATTGGCTTAGAATCTGTTAATTCAGATAGTGTTAAAAGCGTGGATGACGGATGGAAGTATAAACATTTTGATTATTATTCAGAGGCTATAGATAAGATTCAATCCTATGGGATCACCGTTAATGGGTGCTTCGTTTTAGGATTTGATACAGACACAAAAGAAACGTTTAGGGAAACAGAGAAATTTATTAAAGCAAGCAACCTTTCGGATGTCCAAATAACCCTATTAACTCCTTTTCCGTGTACTGATCTTTACAAACAGTTGGAGGAAGAAGGGAGGTTATTAAAAGATTATTGGGATAAGTGTACGTTGTTTGATGTGACCTATATCCCCAAACATTTTACAGTAGAGGAATTAGAAGATGAATTTCAAAACTTAATGGCTACCATTTACACAAAAGATGTTGTAGAACATAGGAGGCGCATATTTTTAAAAACCTTATTCAATAAGAGAAAAATGGTTATACAGCAATAACAGCGCTGCCTACTTTATGTCCGGTATCCACGTAGATATGGGCTTCCCTGGTTTCTGATAAAGTAAAACGTTTTCCTATAACTGCTTTTAACGTTCCTGAAGACACAAGGTCTTTGATGACTTTCAAATCCTTTTTATTAAATACTGCAACGCCTGCAACTACCTTTTTACTCCCTGCTATAGAAGTAGCTAATACCTGCAAATACTGTCCTAATCCGGCGACAGCTAAAAGCAAACGTCCATTTTTAGTCAATGATTTTTTACATTGAGAAAATGTTATTTTGCCAACGGTGTCATAAATAATGTCATAGGTTTCCCCGTTTTTGGTAAAGTCGGTAGTGGTATAGTCTATAACCGCATCGGCACCAAGAGACTCCACCAAGGAGACATTGGCAGTACTACACATTCCTGTAACATGCGCGCCAAAGTGTTTGGCCAGCTGTACTCCAAAAACTCCTAACGCTCCGGAAGCCCCGTTGACAAGAATTTTATCTCCTTTTTTTATTTTGCCAAAGTCTCGTAAATACTTTAAGGAAGTTAGTGCTCCAAATGGAATTGCAGCAGCCTCATTAAACGAACAATTATCCGGTTTTATGGCAATGGCACCAGATTCTGGAACCACAACATATTCTGCATGACACCCAAAATTGTTACTCGCCCCAAAAACTTCCTCCCCAACCTTAAATTCTGTCACCTCCTCTCCTGCAGTTGCTACTACGCCTGAAAAAACAATTCCCAAAACCGGTTGCCTTGGCTTAAAAAATCCAAAAAGTAATCGTGTTATAAATTTAAATCCAAAAGGCACATTTAGTCCCCGTATTCTCGCATCCCCAGACGTTACTGTTGTTGAACTTACTTTGATCAGTAGTTCATTATTCTTTGGAAACGGTTGCGCTATATCTTCTAGTTTTAGAATACTTGGTGACCCGTATTGTCTGCTTGTTATGGCTTTCATATTTCATACGACGCCTAATGCACAATTTTGTTACATAGAATATGAAGCGCCTCTTTATTTTATTCCTAAGATACGTTTAAACAGACGTACCTCACATCGATAAAATTTACATATTGCTTCCCAAATGACGCTACTAGTTTTTTGTTGTTTCATGATTTCTATTTTTAGTATGTGCCTAATAAGTAGCCAGAGTTTGTAAAAAATCACAACGGCACTACTAGTTTATTTGAAAACTGCTTGTAACTTGTTTATTTAACATCTACCTCTGGGTTACCTTTGGACCATAACCAGTATCTTATGCGGATTATGACCACAGTACCAAACCTTCATTATAAGATATATAAACCCTTTGGAATGCTTAGCCAGTTGTCCTCCAATGATGAGCGCCAGATTCGCAAGAAACGCTTCTTAAGTGAGCTCTTTAATTTCCCTGAAGGAAGTATGCCCATTGGTCGTTTGGATGAAAAATCAGAGGGCCTTCTATTGCTTACCACTGATGGAAAATTGAGTGATACCATTAACCAATCTGGTATCGAAAAAGAATATTTTGTGCAGCTAGATGGTGTCATTTCAACTCCGGCAATAACGCTCTTGGAAAATGGCGTTCAAATAGGGTTCGAAGGGAAGCTATATCAAACAAAACCCTGTAAGGTTGTCACTATACCGGTTCCTTCTGCCCTGCTGCCTCCAGATCCGTCTCTTCGCATTGGGAGACATCGCCCTACCTCCTGGATTAGTATTACTCTTACCGAAGGTAAATTTCGTCAGGTACGGAAAATGACTGCTGCCGTGGGGTTTCCTACACTTCGGCTTATACGTGTACGGATTGGTTCTATTACATTGGAAGACATGGGTTCGGGAGATATCAGGGCTTTAAGGTCACTTATGTAGGAGTACCATTTATTAGTATGCTGTTTGGTGGATTTGCAATCTAAACTAAAATTTATGCATAGATCTACTGGCTAAATGGGTAACTTTTTGAAAGACACTTTTCCTAGCTATAGCTTAAAATAGCTCCTGAATAATGATTCTTTATTTACACTGCCATATTATCGGTGTAAAAAAAAGTATTTATCAATACGTTCACCAAGATGATTTTAAGAGTAGAGAGCAATAATCTTTATTGGATTCGTTACCGATACGTAAGAATTCTTACCTATAAAGGTGGGTCTAATCATGATTATTCCTATATTTCAATTACTAACTAGGCACATGGAATTATCATGGAAACCAAAGCAACTAATTTGAAGAAATTTGGCACGTTTGGAGGGGTATTTACCCCTACCCTGCTAACCATTCTAGGGGTCATTATGTACCTCCGCCTTGGTTGGGTCGTTGGAAACGCCGGACTCCTTGGAGCCTGGCTCATTATCTTAATTTCCTTCGCCATAACCTTGGCTACAGCGCTTTCGATGTCGGCGATTACTACCAATATCCGCATTGGAGCCGGCGGTGCTTATGCAATTGTTTCACAGGCACTGGGCCTTGAAGTAGGTGGCAGTTTGGGAATACCAAGATATGTCTCCCAGGGCCTGGCGGTAACCATGTATATTTTCGGGTTCCGGGAGGGTTGGATGGGGATATTCCCGCACCACAATGCATTTTTAGTTGATATAGTTGTTTTTGCTGCCTTGTTTTCAATTGCCTACATCAGTGCCAATCTGGCGATTAAAACCCAGTTTATTATCATGGTGATTATTATTTTGTCTTTTATTTCTATTATTTGGGCTGCCTATGAAGGGTCTATGATTACACCTACCGAAGAGGCTATCAAATTTGGAACGTTTAAAGGGTCTATTGAAAATGGGTTTAGCGGCAGCAATTTCTGGATTGTATTTGCGGTATTCTTTCCGGCCGCTACAGGTATCATGGCCGGGGCTAATATGTCCGGGGAATTAAAAGAACCAAAAAGGGCTATTCCGGTGGGTACACTCTGGGCCATAGGTGTAAGTTTTGTAATTTATATGTTACTTGCTTTCTGGATAGCTCGCAGTGCCACAGAAGAAGAATTATTAACCAATTACTATGTGATAGTTGAAAAGGCCTATGTAGGGCCGCTAATAATTGCAGGTATCCTTGGTGCAACCTTTTCCTCCGCACTGGCATCGATTGTGGGTTCTAGTCGTATCCTATTCGCTATGGGGCAACATAAGGTTCTGCCCTATTCCAACTTTCTCGCCGGGCAGAGTGCTAGCGGACAGCCCCGAAATGCAATGATTGTAACGGGTATTTTAATATTTGCTACCATGTTGTTGCGGAATATAAATGCCGTTGCACCTTTGGTCACCCTTTTCTTTTTAATAACCTATGCTATGATCAATATTGTGGTTATCATTGAGCAGAACCTGGGGTTGATAAGCTATCGACCTGTTTTTAAGATTTACCGTTGGGTCCCATGGATTGGCCTGATCTCATCCGTATTCGCTATGTTCATCATTAACCCAACAGTTAGTTTGTTATCTGTGATGATTGTCTTTGCGGTCTACTTTTATTTGTCGCGGCAAAATCTGGAAACGCCTTTTGAAGATGTCCGTTCTGGTTTGTTTGTCTCATTTGCGGAATGGGCGGCCAAGCATACCTGGGGTATGAAAAAAATGCAACAAAGGGCCTGGAAACCTAATTTAATGGTCCCTGTACGAGACATAAACGGTGTAAAGGGCATTTTCCAGTTTTTGCGGAACATTGCGAAACCAAGAGGTTCTATAAAACTGTTGGGGATTGAACCATTTTCAGAAAATAGTACGCTTGCAGATGAATTGGAAACACTCGCAGAGTCTTTTCGGGTCAAAGGCGTTTTTTCATCATGGACAGTGATCCACACAGAGGAATTTGCAAAAGGAATTAATTATGGAAGCCAGGCACTTCAAGGAGCTTTTTTCAAACCTAATATTGTGTTTCTAAATCTTCAGGAACATGACGATTATGAAGCTGAAGTACGCCCAATCATAAAGGAGTCTATTCGGTTGGAAATTGGTGTATTGCTCTATGTCTCACATGCAACTGCACAACTGGGACAGCGCAATATGATCAATGTTTGGATCAGTGACCGGCAGACGAACTGGAATATTGGATGGGATATTGGAAATTTAGATTTATCCTTACTTATAGCTTATAAATTAAAAATGAATTGGGACGCAAAAATCCGGTTAATCACCGTAATCAATAACCCAAAGGAGGAAGCGCATGCCAAAGAATTTCTCAACACACTAATCAACTTAGCTCGTTTGCCGAAAACTCTTACCGAGGTATATGTTGGTGATTTTCAAGACATAGTCATCAAAGCACCAGCAGCCGACCTTAATATTTTCGGGATGGAAGAAAACCTCAGCTTTAATTTTGTAAAGGACATGACTCATAAAACCAATAGTTCCTGCTTGTTTGTCAAGGATTCAGGTCACGAGAGTATCCTTGCTTAAGAGCTAAGGTATTCTTCTAAAAATGATTTAGTACAAATCCGCTACTCTTTTGGCACTATATTTTGGTTAACGCTAAACAGATTGTTCCCGTCATATTTGGTTTTTATCTTTTGTAGACGTGCATAGTTATTCCTAAATCTTGCTTTTACCCGTTCCTGCCCCTCATCATTCATCATGAAATTAGAATAGGCTCCTCCGGCTGAAAACGGATGCAGTGCATTCCAGTAGTCTTTACACCATGTAGTAATTTTCTCTGCATTTTCCGGATCTGCATCTACCCCTACGATAACACCCGAATATTGTGCGTCTCTATAGGCCCATGGAGTTTCTTCGTTTCCTACTCTTGCAGCTGCACCGGTAATGGGGTATAAATGCATCTGAGACAGGGGTGTGGGGATCTTAGATCCAAATTTTAAATGTTGGGCACTAATATCCTCATTAAGGTCATTAAAGAAATCACCTCTCCAATACCATTGAAGTCCTGCAGGTAATAAGCCATCGAACATAGATTGTATAGAAGGATAGGGCATCTCCCCTACATGTGGAAACAACGGATCCATTGCCAATATGGGTTTAAATATTTCTTCTGCCTTGCTCAGGTCCCCGGAATAACACCATACGACACCGCAGAACTGTTTGTTATGCAAATGATCTGGAAATGGTGGTCCCGGGATAATCATAGTTGCAAAAAAGCCGTTTAGATCTTCCGGGGCCGATTGGATAAAAGAATGATACCAGGCCATTATTTCGGGTGTTTTTTCTATGGGCCATAAGGTGGGGCCTCCAAAAACCGTTTTTACAGGATGCGCCTGGAATTTAAAGGAAGTAACAATTCCAAAATTTCCTCCACCACCACGGATTGCCCAATACAGGTCCGGGTGCTGCTTTTCATTTACGGTCACAAACGAGCCGTCTGCCAGTACCATATCGGCTTCTAATAAATTATCTATGGTAAGGCCATATTTACGTGATAAGTGCCCTACGCCTCCACCAAGCGTAAGTCCACCTACCCCTGTAGAAGAAATAATTCCTGCTGGCACGGCAAGCCCAAAAGGATGGGTTGCATGGTCTACTTCGCCCCAAAGGTTTCCACCACCTACGCGAACAGTGCTGGTAGCCAAATCTACTCGTACAAATTTAAGTCCGGAGAGATCTATTACTAGTCCGTCATCACAGAGCCCAAGGCCTCCTCCATTATGCCCGCCTCCTCGTATAGCAAGAAGTATATTATTTTCGCGCGCAAAGTTAACCGAAGCAATTACATCGGCTACATCCACACACATGGCGAACATACCCGGATGTTTGCTGATCATGGCATTGTATATTTTACGTGTTTCTTCGTATTCGCTATTATCTGGCAACACCAAATGGCCTCTTAATTCTGCAGCAAATGTCGCAATTGTATCCTTATCGATTTCTTGTATTTTTGTTTTCATTTTCTGGTTTTTATAGGGTTATTGAGCTATGATCATTCTTTTTAATGACCACAAAATGGCCAATACATCTTTTTTGGTATCCTCGGTCATGGTATTCTTATCTAACGCGATAAAAATATCGTCTATTACGTGCATATATTCTGCTGGACTTATGTTCATTCCTTTGTGAGTGGTTAACATGTCCCGTCCTTGGTAGGTAGATGGGCCGCCACTTCCGGTAGTAAAAAAATCGATGGTGTGCTGGCGTATCATTGCCAAATGTTCGGGTTGTTCCAGCAAAGGCAAAAACCTTGCGTTAATTGCGGGGTTGTTCATGTGCGCATCAACAGTATCATCAACTATCTTGGAAATTCCCGAAGATCCTCCCAGGCGTTCAAAAAGTGTGTTTGTCATGGTTATTTTGTTTTATGGTATACCCAAAGCTAGGCATTGGTTCATAAAGTGAACGCGACAAACAATTCAAACAATTACACTTTTAGGTCAGTACAGTTCAAGAAGTATGCAGGACTACTGTTGACACATTTGCGCGTATTTAGAAGGTAAGATTCCAAATATGTCTTGGAACGACTTCGAAAAATAGGCCGCACTATTAAAACCGGTCTCAAAGGCAATCTCAGAGATATTCCCCTGTTGGTCATGTATTAAGTCCATAGCCTTATGCAATCTGAATTCTCTCATAAAGGTGATAGGAGATTTCCCCGAAAGCTTTTTAATTTTTCTATACAATTGCGATTTACTGTGTCCCAATTCTTTACTAAGTTCTGTTACATTAAAAGTTGATTTGTTCCAGGAACGTTCACAAATCTCAACCAGCTTGTTTATAAATAATACCTCCTGAGGCGTTATAATTCGTATAAGGGTATTGTCTATGATGGCATTTCTATTCTCATTCTCGTACAAGGTTTTTATTGCAGTAGAAATAATGATCTGCCCCTGAACCAACTCACACATCTGCGTAGCCATAAAAATAGACTCCGAAAATAGCCCTTCTCTGGAAGTAACCGGGGTACCTTCACTTAAACCAATTTTAAGGCGCTGATTATCCCGTTCCAATTTAGGGTAGCTATACTTAAAACTCTCCTGAATTTTTAGTGCACACAATACTGCATTGGTTACCGATTTAAAAGAAATCAAATAGGATTTATCATTTTCCCTAACAATACTTCCTTCGAAATGATTTACAGATTTAGCAACACTGCGATGAAACTTTTGCGTGAACATGCTGAGCTGATGGGTCTCTTGCCTGTGAAGATAATCTGAGGTTTCTATAACCATGATGATTCTAAAAGCAGAATCATCTATAATGCTTAACTCCTCCTCGGTAGCTTTATCCGGATCCTTTATTCGTCCCAGGAACGATTCTACCAATTGTGCGTCTACTTCTATAATATCGTGCGGAAATTCTCCATGGGCGTGGTTATGCATTTCCTGAATGGCTTCTTTATTGGGAGCCTCAATTAAACAAAATGCTGTGTGCCTTTCGCTATCGCACCAATACGTCATGCCTTTACAATCATACAAATGCTGTACTTTTAGATCCTCCTGATGCATTTTTGCTACATGCTCCGCTTTAATATCATCAGGAATATCATGTCTATCCATGTATATGGGCATACGCTTTTATTTATGTAGTTAATTTAATGAATAATTGCCAAAAAATGAACTTGGAACTTTATTAATATTCAGTTATGCGGAGGTACTCGTATGCTTCGATGAAAAGGAGCTGGTGCCGGGTAGTGCGTTGCTCACAAAATACATTTTCAAAGCTCCCCTGTTTTTAACCGCTATTTCACCCCGATACTCACATTCAAAACTATCCTTTACAAGTTCATAGGTGTTTTCACTAATGTTTATTTTTCCGGCCTCAGACATGCCCTCCATATTGGAAGTAGTTTGGTGCCTTCACTCACCTCAAATGAACACGACATAGAAGGGTTACTTCTACTTATTTCCGCTTTTTTAACGACTAGCGTAATAATATGTTTGCTTGTGAATTGTCCATAAGATGATGTTACTACGCTAAAAAAGATAAAAAATAGTATTGCAAAAAACGTACACTTGGTTTTTATACTAAATTTTTTTGGTTGTTTGGTAATGAAATTCTCAACTGTTTCTGAAGATTTCAATGGCTACTCTTTACAAGTTAATAAATTATTTCTAATTAACTCCTTGCTTTTTACTAGTTGGGTAAGGATTTGAATATGAATTTTACCATTCAAAATAAAAGTGTGGCAACAAAAAAACCTGCACTGGGCAGGTTTAAGTTTATATGGTAATTAAGAATAATTAAATCAGTTTCACACGAACAGCGTTCATGCCTTTCATTCCTTTTTCTAGTTCGAAAGATACGGAATCGTTCTCCGCTATTTCATCAATAAGCCCACTCACATGAGTGAAGTATTTTTCATTATTTTCAGTATCTATGATAAAACCAAATCCTTTAGAAGTGTCAAAAAAGGATACCTTACCTTTTCGTACAGGATCAAATTCCTCCCGGTCGCCTTCCTCCCTTTTGGGGATACCTAAAATTATATCTTCCGCATCTACTTTTACTTTTAGCGTAGGATCTGGTGGTGTATCTACTAAATTGCCGTTATGGTCAACGTATGCAAAAGGAATTCCTTGAGGATTATCCTTAATAGCTAATTTACGGGCTTCTTTCTTCTTACGTTTATCTTCCTGCTTCTTTAAGCGCTTCTTTTCCTTCTCTCCTTTACTATATGTCTGCTGCGATCTTGCCATTCATCTGTTTTAAAGTCCGAAAGTTACTAAGTATATGGGCAATTTACAAGTAAAACACCTATTTTGGATTGAAATTGGGATAAACCAGCACATTTCAGCAGACTAAATGATTAAAAGCCGTCAAATTGATTAATAAAAAAAGCTGATTACCCCTAGGGTAATTCAGCTTTGATTTTATATACTTCGTAGTAAATTAGACGTGCTAAGACTTAATCTCAACCAATTCTAATTCAAAGATCAGGTCCTGCCCCGCTAGCGGATGATTGGCATCAATGACGATATGATCCTCCAAAACTTCTGCTACTCTCAACTGCCGCTCTGAACCATCTTCATTCTGTGCAACCAGCCCCATCCCTACTTGTGGTTCAATTTCGGGAGGTAATTCAGTTTTTTTAATTTCCTGAAAAAATTCCTCGCGAATCTCACCATAGGCATCTTCTTTTGCGATTGTAACCGTTTTCTTTTCATTAACGGTCATGTTTATAAGTCCTTTTTCAAATCCGGGAATTAATGCTCCTTGACCTAAGGTTACTTCTAAAGGATCTCTTTCTAGTGAACTGTCGAAAACCTGACCATTATTTAATTTACCAGTGTAATGCACACGAACTGTGCTAGTTTCTTTTACTGTACTCATAATTAATTATTTGTATGTCTTATTTAAAGATCGGCCGCAAAGGTAGTATTTCAAAAATGATTGACCGAATAATGCCTCCAATATTACATAGTATATGTATTTTCCAAGGTCTTATAAGTAAACATAAAAAAGAGCGCTGGCAGCGCTCTTTTTAAGGTTGGTTGGTTAATTGAGTGTTTGGCTAATTATAGTTGTAATCCATCATGGAATACAATAATCTAAGAAAACTATTATTGTAGGCTTTATGAAAGGCTTGAGGACGAATGTATAAAAATAGTGTCCGAAAGACCCTTTTTATTTATCCAAGAAAATACACGGGGTCATATGTAATACAGGGCTTGTAAGGCATTTCTTTCAAAAACTATAGTTGGTAGTTTATAAATTACAGAAAAACCAATTTAGTGTATGTAACTTCCGGCATTGACATCGATGGTGGTTCCTGTTGCGTGATCCATAGCCCCTGTACATATAAAGCCAACTAAAGGGGCTATATCTTGCACGGTAGTGAGTTCATTTAAGGATAATTCGTTAAGGACCTTTGCTTCACCATGTGTCTTTATAAATTCTTCGGCCATGGCAGTTTTGGTAAACCCTGGAGCAATCACAAGGGCTTTAATATTTTGTTTCCCAAAAGAACGCGCAACACTTCTGGCCAAGGAGGTAAGGCCTCCTTTTGATGCAGCATATCCTAGATATTCTTCTGTTTCCCCGCGAAATGCAGCCCTGCTCCCAATATAAATGAAGCGGCCACCCCCTACTTTTTTAAAATGATCTATTGCAAGTTTGGTAAGAAGGCCCACTGAATCTAAATTTATGGCCAACGTACGTTTCCAGGTCGCATACCAATCGGAGGTGGATTGACTGGTAGTATGGGGAAGAAAAACTCCTGCATTTAAAACAACGCTGTGGATATGACCTAAAAATTCCAAAGTGTTTTTAAATAAATTGGTTACTTCTTCTGGC
>CBDUCK010000036.1:0-17557 GCA_965365635.1 uncultured Muriicola sp. | reverse complement strand
CAACATATGTCCCATTTTGGCGCCAACAATTCCGGAAGGGAAAGAGCGACTACGTTTTTGCCTTCATAGCTATAACACACAAGATGAAATAAAGGAAGTATTGAGTATCTTGTCCACATGTTTAAAAGCATAGTGTTATGACTAATGAATTCTATACTATTGGTTCATTTGAATATCCTGCGGATGTTCAGATTATTAAAGGGAGATTAGAGTCTGAAGGCATTATGGTTTTTCTGCGAGATGAAAACACCCTGAACACCGATCCTTTAATTAGTCAGGCCATTGGAGGGGTTAAATTGCAGGTATATTCCAAAGACAAGGATAAAGCCACTGCCATTTATGATGAAATAAGGAGCTATGCTCTTGATGATCATGGAGATCCTGTTATATGTCCAAATTGCAAGGCACAACGATCTGAGGTATACTATGCCCGGAAAGGAATTTTCTATAAACTATTTCCATTTTTTGAAAAGAAAAAATACAAATGTCTTCAGTGTAATATGATTACCCAACCGTAAATTTTTATGAAACGAATATTTGTTACAGGTATTTCAACAGATGTTGGGAAAACCATTGCCTCGGCGATACTCACAGAAGCGTTGGAGGCAGATTACTGGAAACCCATACAAGCCGGAGATCTTGAGCATTCAGACAGTCATAAGATTAAAGAATTGGTTTCCAATAAGAAGACCGTAATCCACCAGAATAGCTATGCGCTAAAAACGCCGATGAGTCCACATGCCGCAGCGGATATCGACGGTATTTCAATAGAGATCGAAACCATAAATGAACCGAAAACCAAAAATCATTTGGTCATTGAGGGGGCCGGTGGCTTGTTGGTGCCAATTAATAGACAACAAACAATTCTAGATATCATTCAACCTCATTATAAAGTGGTGGTAGTGGCCAGGCATTATTTAGGCAGTATTAATCATTCCCTGCTTACGATAGGTTGGTTGCAGCAACGAGGGTTTGATATTTCGATACTATTTAGTGGACAGGAACACCCCACTACAGAGGATATAATTTTGTCTAAAACCGGGGTTACTTTACTTGGCAGAATAGCAGAAGAAACAAGCTTCAATCAAGAAGTTATAAAGAAATACGCCACTAATTTTAAAAACGAATTAGTTTCATTGTAAACGCCTGTAAACATCTGCATTGTCCACAGAGCCCTCTAATTCATAATGATTTTCCAGATATTGATTCACGTACAGATTTTCAGTAATAAAGTCCTTGTGAAAAACGGGTTTGTTGCTCCTGGTAATGACCGTTTTGGGTTGCAAGGTGTCTAAAAGATATCTGAGTTCTTCCAGGGACGTTTTTCTGGGATTGTCATAGAGCGCATAAAGTTCATCTCTGCAAATATTGGACGGATGTGTGGCTGCCTTCGATGGGGGGGCTTTGTCTAAGATCCAGTAACCAATGTGATATTCAAAAAATAGAATATCCTGTGTGTTTAACTGGTGGTCTTTCAGATAGTTTGGTACCGTAAATCCTTCTCCGTTATAATAAGTATTATGCGTTGTGTGATTTTTAAAAACGGCAACGTATTCCTTATAGGTTTCTAGTGGGAGTAAAAGAATTAATAGAATAAACAGCACTAAAAATCTCTTATGATAACGAATGGTAGTTGTAAGCACTAATCCGATCAGTAATAAGATCATGGGATACACCTGCATCAGATAGTGACCATTTATCTTCCCGCTTTTTAAAAAAGATAGTACTATTCCTATGATGACCAGTGTTAAAAGTTGAATGGAAAAATCTCTAAAGGCTAACCACTTTTTTTTCCAGCAAATAAAAAAGAAGCCCCCTATGAGTATGCAAACCGGGAGTAGCTTAAAAAAGGAAGACCTTATTATACTCGAATACTCTAATGGCGCCAGTATTACTGAATTATACCACACATGGGTTATTCCTTCATTGTAATAGGGTAGGATTGTTACTCCTATAACCAGAAATACGCCAATTCCTAAATACACCAATTTCCAGATTTCTTTAATTAACGATCCTTTTTTAATTGCATGTAAGAGAAAGAATAATCCAATGACTAGAACGGCGTAGGCAAGATTCAATTTCATCATAAGCGAAAGGCCCAAAAGCAACCCGGCAATAAAAAACCATTTACGGCTATCATAGGAAAGAACGATGAATAGGCCAGGCATAAAAAATACCATGCTCAAATGTTCGGACATGACACCCTGAAGACTTCCAAACAAACTTAGTAAGTACACACTAGCTGTTGCCGCCCAAACCGCCATACGAATAGAACTGATGTCTTTGCCAATTTTATAAGTAAAAAATGCTGTAATTGCTACACCAAGGGCCCCTATTGCCCTAATAGCAATAAAACTTTTACCAAAAACGGAAATGATCGTTGCAAAAAAGAGATAGACCAATGGAGGTTTTAGATCCCACAATTCTGTATAGGGCAAATGACCATCTACCCACGATTGGGCAACCAAAATAAAAGTACTTTCATCTCTATCTATGTAATCTCTGAAAAAAAAAGGAAAGCGAATTAGTACAGAAAGTAGCAATAGCCAAATAAAAACTGAGCGGTCACTTAGTTTATGATAATTAGGAGTAAGAGATGTTATAACTTTGTCTAACATGAAGCACGGGGTTTTTACCCTCCTTTGCAAGATAGATAAATTGATGTTTCCCTAAATAATAAGATTTGAAGAATCTTTCAGAAAGAGATAAAAAGTATCTGTGGCACCCACTAACCCAGCATAAGATACATCCCAACATGTTGGGAATTGTTAAAGCCAAAGGAGCCATATTAACCGATGAAGATGGGAATGAATATATAGATGGAATTGCTTCATGGTATACGTCTATGTTTGGTCACTGCAATAAGGCCATAACAACAAAGGTTGCTGCTCAAATGCAACTTTTAGATCAGGTAGTTTTTAGCGGATTTACACACGAACCGGCAGTTGAGCTATCCGAGGCCCTCATGGAAATATTGCCACAGAACCAAAGCAAATTATTTTTTTCTGATAACGGATCCACAGCGACGGAGATCGGAATAAAAATGGCCCTGCAATATTTTTTTAATAAGGGAGAAAAGCGCCCTGTTATGTTGGCATTTGAAAATGGATTTCACGGAGATACTTTTGGAGCGATGTCCGTTTCCGGTTTATCCGTTTATAATGGACCGTTTGAAGATTTTTTTATGCAGGTAGAGCGCGTTCCTGTCCCAAGTGATCATAACATTGAAGAAATTCTCCGGACTTTGGAAACACGCCTTAAACAAAACGATGTGGCCGGGTTTATTTATGAACCTCTGGTACAGGGAGCTGCGGCTATGAAGATGCATCTTCCAGAACATTTAGAGCCGATTTTGCAAGTTCTAAAACGCCACGGGGTAATTACCATTGCAGATGAGGTAATGACCGGGTTCGGGAAAACCGGGAAGAATTTTGCTTCAGACCATATGGCTACTAAACCAGATATCTTATGTCTTTCTAAAGCATTAACGGCAGGATTGCTTCCAATGGCTATAACAAGTTGCACGCAGAAGATCTATGATGCTTTTTATAGTGATGAGATTGCCAAGGGCTTTTTCCATGGTCATACCTATACTGGGAACCCTTTGGCATGCACGGCGGCATTGGCAGCGATTAAATTGCTACAAACGGAGGAAACTCAAAACAACATACAAAGAATTATCAAGAGTCATCAGGAATTTAATGAGACGATAAAAAATCATCCTAAAATAGATAAGACCAGGCAATGTGGAATTATTTATGCCATGGATATGAATATTAAAATGGAACGTTACGGAGATGTAAGAGACCGTCTTTTTAGTCATTTTATGAAGCAAGGGGTATTTTTAAGGCCTCTTGGGAACACTATTTATATATTACCCCCTTATATTATTACCGATAATCAACTACAAAAAATATATAGTGCCGTAGCCTCCGCTTTAGATAGTTTTTAAGGAGTCTATTTTATTGGGAACCCTGCATTATAAAAAGCAGAACATGTATTTTTGTCGAAAATTGAAAAAGCATTGAATCATCCGATCTCAATAAAGTCGATTGCCTCGGTTTCACCCTTGGGGACATCACTAGATACAATCTGGGAAAACTACTTGAAAGCAGATCATTTCCTCGAAGAAATAAGCGTTGATAAGAAAAGTGTCTGGGTAGCTAAATTAGACGAGGCAGACCGGAGCTTAATTTCAGATCTCAAAACTTCGGAACGCAAGTATAATGAGCTCGATGATACTGTGTTGTACTCCATACAAGCAGCCAGAATGGCGGTTGAACGGGCGGGATGGAAAAATGAAGTTCACCTAGGGATCAATATAGGCTCCTCCAGAGGCGCTACAGCAGTTTTTGAAAAATATTATGAACAGTTTATGCTGCACCAGACCATGTCTACGTTGGCATCGCCTACCACGACTGTAGGAAATATTTCTTCCTGGGTGGCGCACGATCTGAAGACTAGCGGGCCAGACATATCGCATTCAATTACCTGTTCTACGGCCTTACATGCCCTGCTAAATGGGGTGGCCTGGCTTAAAAGCGGAATGGCTCAAAAATTTTTGGTTGGTGGCAGCGAGGCCGCGTTAACGCCATTTACGTTGGCACAAATGCAGGCCCTAAAAATATATACCAAAAATAATGACTCTTACCCTTGCAGGGCGCTAGACCTCGAAAAAGCAACCAATTCTATGGTTTTGGGTGAAGGAGCTTCTATAGCTTGTCTGGAACTCGGGACTTCAAAAGATACCCTGGCGGTTATTGAAGGAATGGGATATGCCACAGAACCTCTGGAACATAATGTTTCCATATCAACAGATGCAACTTGTTTCCAGGAATCTATGAAAATGGCTGTTGGAAGTTTGGATATAAATGAAATAGATGTCATTGTGATGCATGCCCCTGGCACGGTAAAGGGTGATGCGTCGGAGTATAGGGCAATTCAAAAAGTATTTCAAGATAAAATTCCTTTATTAACAACCAACAAATGGAAGATAGGGCACACATTTGGGGCATCGGGTATGTTAAGTATAGAACTGGCAATTTTAATGATGCAGCATCAGCAGTTTATTCCTGTTCCTTATTTAGACAAATCACTTCAAACATCAAAAATTAATAGGGTCTTGGTTAATGCAGTCGGCTTTGGTGGAAATGCGGTGAGTATTCTATTAAAACGACCATAAATACCAGACTATCCTCTTAGAATAGTAAATATTAGTTGTTACAGTTTAGGAGGATTAGCTATTTTTGAAAAGTTATAAATTAAGTATATGAGCGAAGAAAGACATAATTGGACACAAGAAGAAATTCTGGAAATATATAACAAACCTTTTATGGAGTTGCTCTATGAAGCGGCTTCTGTACATCGTATGTATCACGATCCAAATACTGTGCAGGTGTCTACACTCTTATCTATCAAAACAGGTGGGTGTCCTGAAGACTGCGGATATTGCCCACAGGCGGCGCGTTATCATACAGATATAGAAGGAAATGATTTAATGTCGGTACCCCATGTCAAAGCACAGGCACTACGGGCGAAGGCCTCTGGTAGCTCAAGGGTTTGTATGGGAGCTGCCTGGAGAAATGTTAAAGACGGGTCCGAGTTTGATCAGGTTTTGGAAATGGTACGCACCATAAACAAGCTCGATATGGAAGTGTGCTGCACGTTAGGTATGCTAACAGAAAATCAGGCTAAGCGGCTGGCAGAAGCAGGGCTGTATGCTTATAATCATAACTTAGATACTTCCGAAGATTATTATAAGGATGTCATCTCTACCCGGGCTTTCGAAGACCGCCTGAAAACTATAGATAACGTACGTAAAAGTAATGTGACCGTTTGTAGTGGTGGTATCATAGGGATGGGAGAGAAATTAGAGGATCGGGCCGGTATGTTGGTTGCTTTGTCTACCCTTAATCCCCAGCCAGAGTCGGTACCAATTAATGCATTGGTTCCGGTTGAAGGCACCCCCATGGAATCTATGGAGCCAGTACCCATTTGGGATATGATCAGAATGGTTGCTACTACCCGTATCATTATGCCCAGGACCCAGGTAAGATTATCAGCCGGGCGTACCGAAATGAGCCGGGAAGGACAAGCGATGTGCTTCTTTGCAGGCGCAAATTCTATTTTTGCCGGGGATAAATTATTAACCACTCCAAACCCTGATGTTGATGAGGATATGGAGATGTTTAAAATGCTGGGATTGAATCCGCAAAAAGCATTTACAAAAATGGCCCAACCAGAAACGGTCGAAGAGGAAGATTCGCAATATGGAGCAACAGGAGAACGCCCTAAATGGACCAGGCCCGGACACACAATAGATAGAAACGAAGCTGCTAAAGCCAAGTCTAAAATATAAAGAACATCTGCTCTTCCTTTTGGAATCAAAATCAAATTAGATTGATTTTTTACCTTTGAGGAATCAATCAATTTTGTAACTATTGGAACTACAAGAAATAACCAGAGTTTCTTCCATTACCAAAAGCGAGTTTTTGAACAATTTTCTAAAGCCCCAAAAACCTGTGGTTATTCAAAATTTTGTTCAAGATTGGCCGGCGTATTCTAAATGGAATTTGGATTACATTAAGCAGGTGGCAGGCGAAAAGATAGTTCCGTTGTATGATGACAGACCGGTGGATTATAAAGAGGGCTTCAATGAGCCCCACGCCAGAATGAAAATGAAGGATTATATAGATCTACTGCAACGAGAACCTACCAAATTAAGAATCTTTTTGTGGAATGTAATTAAAGAAGTTCCTGTTTTACAGAAAGATTATCAGTACCCTGATTTTGGCATTTCTTTAATGAAAGGACTACCCATGCTTTTTTTTGGTGGGAAAGATGCTCATACGTTTATGCATTATGACATAGATTTGGCTAATATCTTCCATTTTCATTTTGATGGAACTAAAGAGTGTATTTTATTTCCGCAGTCGGAGAACAAGTATTTATACAAAGTACCTCACTCTCTTATCACCCATGAAGAAATAGATTTTTCTAATCCCGATTACAAGAAGTGGCCCGCATTAAAACAGGCTTCTGGTTACAAAACCCAATTAAACCACGGAGAAGTTTTATATATGCCTGAAGGGTATTGGCACTACATGAAATACATAACACCAGGATTTTCTATGAGTTTAAGGGCGGTAGCACGTAATCCCCGACATTTAGGTAGAGCGTTGTACAATGTCTTTGTTATGCGCCATTACGATAATTGGATGCGAAAACTAAAGGGGCAACAGTGGATCGACTGGAAGAATGAACAGGCCATTCACAGAACCGATAAATAAATAGTGACAACAGGGTAATTTAATTTTACGTAGCGCTTTATTTTATCAATAAGCGCACCTGTTCATACACCAAATGACTTTCCCAACCTCTGTATAGTAAATAATTGGCTAGTTTCTTTTTCTTCAAATTTTTATTGGACTCGTTTAATTGATCTGCTTTTTTTTTGGCCAGGGCAGTTAATTTTGTCAGATACTGAGTGTCATTTATCTCTTTTAAAGCAGTTTTTATAAGGTATGGAGATATGTCGCGCTGTTTTAATTCATTGGAAATACGTACGCGCCCCCAATTTTTAATATTGAATTTGCCTCTGGCAAAACTTTTTGCAAACCGTTCCTCGTTTAAATAATCTTCCTGGATCAAATGATTTATAATATGATCTATCGACTGAGGAATCATACGCATATCCTTAAGCTTTTTTTTTACTTCCTTATGACATCTGTCCTGATATGCACAATAGTATTCTAGTTTTCTAGTCGCTTCTTGAAGGGTGTAGGCACTGTAATTAAACATATTCAAAAGTACTTAAAACAAAAAAAGCGACTTCATTACGAAGTCGCTTTTTTTTTACTTTATGGGTTTGCCATCTTTATCCTTAAAATGGTATTCAAGATACGTATAGGCATCTCTTGGCAGAATTTTTATCCATTTCTTATGTTCCAAAAACCATTTGAATCGTATGGAAGGAAATCCTTTGGTGAGATAGGCGGCAATAAATGGGTGTGTATTAAGCACAAGCCCTTTTTCCTTTGCCGAACTCTTTATAATATGTTCCAGATCTACGTTGATTTTTTCAATCAGAACAATAGGAGCTTCAACCTCTTGATTACTACTACCACCACTTGGATTTTCCTCGGTGGTTTTAATATTGACCTCTGGTCGTACGCGTTGCCTTGTAATTTGGACTAATCCAAATTTACTGGGCGGTAAAATTTTATGCTTTGCTCTATCGTCTTTCATTTCATCACGAAGATGATCAAAAAGCTTCTTTCTATGTTCTGGACGTACCATGTCGATAAAATCTATCACGATAATTCCTCCCATATCTCTCAGACGTAATTGTCTGGCGATTTCTTCTGCGGAAAGCATATTTACCTCGAGGGCGGTATCTTCCTGATTGTTAGCTTTATTGGATCTATTGCCACTATTAACATCAATAACATGCAATGCTTCCGTATGCTCAATAATCAGATAAGCTCCTTTACTCATAGACGCAGTTCGTCCAAAGGAGGTTTTAATTTGTCGTTCTATTCCAAATTTTTCAAAAATTGGAACCGTAGAACTATACAACTTTACTATAGATTCTTTCTCGGGTGCAATTTCTCGCACATAATCCTTAAGTTGGTTATAAAGCGTTTCTTCATCCACATAGATACCCGTAAATGAATCATTAAAAACATCCCTTAAAATAGAAGAAGCTCTATTAACTTCTACAAGTATTTTTGAGGGGATGGGCGCTTTATACAATTTCTTACACATTGCTGTCCATTTGTTCAGCAAGTTTTGAAGATCCTTGTCCAGTTCTGCTACTTTTTTGCCTTCTGCAACAGTTCTAATAATAACTCCAAATCCTTTTGGCTTAATACTTTTTACAAGTCTTTTAAGCCGGTCTTTTTCTTCGTTGCTTTCTATCTTTTGTGATACCGACACACGATCTGAAAAAGGAACCATAACCAAATATCGCCCTGCGATAGATAGCTCCGAACTAATCCGGGGCCCTTTGGTAGAAATGGGTTCTTTTACTATTTGAACCATAAGAGATTGATTGGCTTTGATAACATTATTAATGGTACCATGCTTATCAATATCTTTTTCCAATGGAAAATTTTTAAGGGAAAAGTCTTTAAGTCTTCCCGTACTTATTTTTTTAACAAACTTCAACATAGACGCCAATTGTGGCCCTAGATCATGATAATGCAAAAAGGCATCTTTCTCATACCCAACATTTACAAATGCTGCATTAAGACCAGTAACAGGCTTTCTGACCTTGGCGATTAGAATATCCCCAACGTTGAAATTATGATCATTTTCGTCTTTGTGAAGTTCAATAAGTTTTCCATCCTTTAATAAGGCAAAATCGACGGTAACGGAATTGGATCTTACGATTAATTCTCTATTCACCTGAATCAATTTATATTCGACACCCTATTGGCGCGAATGGATTAAACATTAGTTGTAACAGGTTGTATAAACCCGTCGAAATCCTACAATGAATTTCTATGTCAATGAACGTATAAAATGAAAAAGTAGTTATCTTAACTACTTTTTCTTGTGGCGGTTGGCTCTTCTGCGTTTCTTACGCTTGTGAGTAGCCACCTTATGTCTCTTTCTTTTTTTACCACTCGGCATAAAATTCTACTTTATTTCGGTTATTATTTTACTTGAACGTTACTTTTTACTCCTTCTACAAAAACTTTGGCAGGTTTAAATGCCGGAATGTTATGTGCTGGGATTTTAATGGTAGTGTTTTTAGAAATATTTCTACCAGTTTTCTCTGCACGTGTTTTAATAATGAAACTTCCAAAGCCTCTTAGGTAAACATTATCTCCATTTTCCAGGGATGTTTTTACCTCTTCCATAAATGTTTCAACAGTGGCTTGAACATCTCCTTTTTCTATTCCAAGTTTTTCTGAGATCTTAGATACGATATCCGCTTTCGTCATGTTTATCTTTAATTAATCTGTTATTTTTAAGGGTTGCAAATATATAAATATTATTCATTCTTTTATCCTAAAGAACTAATTTTAAGTGTTTAAAACGTTAGTTTTGCTTTCATTCTTAGTATGAGTACTTTTTCTAAAACAATTCTACACTGGTATTCTAAAAATAAAAGGCCGCTTCCGTGGCGAAACACCAAGGACCCATATAAGGTTTGGCTTTCAGAAATAATTCTTCAGCAGACAAGGGTTGCTCAGGGATTACCCTACTACGAAAGGTTTGTACATACCTATCCATTAGTAGAGGATTTGGCAGCTGCCAGCGAAGATGAAATCTTAAAATTATGGCAGGGACTGGGATATTATTCCAGGGCTAGAAACCTGCATGCCACTGCAAAAATAGTGGTATCTGAATTTAGTGGAAATTTTCCATCAACCTACGTGGACCTCATAAAGTTGAAGGGGATTGGCGATTATACTGCCAGCGCCATATCATCTATTTGTTATTCTGAAGCAAGACCAGTCGTAGACGGTAATGTGTATAGAGTATTGGCCAGGTACTTTGGCATAGATCTCCCTATTAATGAGGCAAAAGGCATTAAATATTTCAAAGAAGTAGCCATAGAAGTTATGGACGCCCGGGATATAGCTGATTACAACCAAGGAATAATGGAATTTGGTGCCAGGCAATGTACCCCACAAAACCCGGATTGCTCTTCTTGTCCGTTATGTGACAGTTGTGTTAGCTTACAACAAAACAGAATTAAAGAGCTTCCTGTAAAAATTAAAAAAGGAAAAATTAGAAAGCGTTATTTTAACTATCTGATTCTTATTGATGACCGTGGGAATACCCAACTAAATAAGCGTACTTCAGATGGGATCTGGAAAAACCTATTTGAATTTCCACTCATTGAATCTCATAAACCACTGAATGAACAAGAGATAATTGCTGAAATACATAACACTATGCAAATTAGTTTTAAAAATTTCTTTTCGTGGCAGGAACATCCTGTTGTTCATAAATTATCTCATCAGCATTTAATAACAACGTTTTGGATTATAGAAACCAATTCTGAAATAGCAGGTGGAATACCCCTTCAAAAGATAGAGGCCTACCCGGTTCCTGTATTAATGGCAGATTTCATTAAAACATTTAAAAATTCGTACTTTTGGCCTAAAGAAATAGTATGAGCGGTACATTGAATAAAGTGATGCTAATAGGGCATCTGGGAGACGAAGTAAAAATGCATTATTTTGAAGGTGGAAACTGTATTGGCCGCTTTCCGATTGCAACCAACGAAACCTATACCAATAAACAAACTGGGGAAAAGGTAACAAATACAGAATGGCATAATGTAGTGGTGCGTAATAAGGCCGCTGAGATTTGTGAAAAATACTTGAGTAAAGGAGATAAGGTATATGTTGAAGGACGTTTAAAAACACGTCAATGGCAGGGGGAAGATGGTGCGTCCAGATATACTACTGAAATACATGTACAGGATTTTACCTTCTTAACAACAAAACAAGATAGCACGGGTGGCCAGTCCATGCCGAAAACCTCGCCACAAGTACCTCAAAATACTACAGCGGGTAGTACGCCTCAGACGAAGCCCATGGCCGAGTCTGAAAAGGAAGATGATTTACCTTTTTGATTCTCTAAACTATAAACTCACAAGTGGATCCAGATCCGTTTCATTTACTTTTTAGTCAGATAACTTTGGATAGTACCTTTGCGCTGAAAGTGGGTGTACTAATCATTTTGTTGGGATGTTCCGCATTAATTTCTGGGGCGGAAGTAGCATTTTTTAGTCTTTCTCCCACAGAGGTAAAGGAAATAGATGAGCAAAAAACATCGAAAGGAAGTATTGTTGTTAAATTACTGGAGAAACCTAAAAAATTATTAGCAACTATTCTTATTGGAAATAATGCCATAAATATTGGCATTGTATTATTATTCAGCAAAATAGGAGATACGCTGTTTTCTACCATTACATATCAGTTACTGGGTTTTGTATCGATACGATTTTTGTTAGAGGTGGTTGTAGCTACTTTTTTGATATTAATGTTTGGTGAAATTCTACCCAAGATCTACGCCAATAGAAATAAACACGCCTTTTCATTTTTTATGGCGTATCCGATAAAAGCCCTCGATTTTCTGTTCACACCATTGAGTGGTCCAATGCGATCTGCAACAATATATATGTATAACAAACTAGGGAAGCAAAAAACTAGTTTAAGTGTTGATCAGCTTTCACAGGCATTAGAATTAACATCAGAAGGTGATACGACCAGGGAAGAACAAAAAATTTTAGAAGGGATTGTGTCTTTTGGAAATACAGATACTAAACAGGTAATGCGTCCACGAATAGACATATTTGCCCTGGGTGAGGACATGAAGTTTTTGGAGGTTTTAGAAGAAATCAAACAGCACGGATATTCTAGAATTCCGGTTTTTTCTGAGAATATCGACAAAGTAACAGGGGTACTCTATGTAAAGGACCTGTTAATGTATATAGATCGGAAAAACTTTAATTGGTTATCCCTTATTCGTGAACCTTATTTTGTTCCTGAAAATAAGAAATTAGATGACCTGTTGCTGGAGTTCCAAGAGAAAAAAATTCATCTCGCTGTGGTGGTTGATGAATACGGTGGAACGTCGGGGATTGTTACATTAGAAGACATCATAGAAGAGATCGTAGGGGATATTAGCGATGAATTTGATGATGAGGATTTGGTGTTCTCCAAACTAGACGATTTCAATTACGTTTTTGAAGGTAAAACGGCTTTAAAAGACTTTTACAGGGTAGCAAAAATAGAAGATGAGGAGGATTTTGAAGAACAAAAAGGCGAATCAGAAACTATAGCCGGTTTTGTATTGGAGATTGCCGGGAGTTTTCCAAAAAAAGGCGAAAAAGTAGTATTCAAAAACTATGAATTTGTCGTTGAAAGCCTCGATAAAAAACGATTAAAACAAATTAAAATTACGGTGCCGCATGAAGCTTAAAGTGTATTTAATCCTATCTTTTATTTGTTTAGCAGTTGTTTCATGTAAGGATGAGGTATTGCCAAAACCAAAAGCTCAATTGAGGCTCGAATACCCTCAAGGTACTATGGATGTGTTGGAAACTCCGGATTATTCGTTTCAATACAACTCCTTGGCACGCATTAAGAATAGCAATAAATCTTCATTAACACTAGAGTACCCTGCTTTGAATGGAGCCATATTTATAACTCACAAACCGGTAGAAAACAACTTGAACATACTATTGTCTGATGCGCAAAAATTATCCTATGAACATGTTGCAAAAGCAGATAATATTTTGGAACAACGCTTTATAAATGAAGATGCTGGGGTATACGGAATGTTTTATGAAGTAAAGGGCAATGCAGCCTCACAAGCGCAATTCTACGTCACAGACAGTACACGCCATTTTGTTACTGGTGCACTTTATTTCTATGCAAAGCCTAACTACGATTCAATTTATCCTGCGGCAATGTACCTTCAGAATGATGTGCGAAGAATTATGGAAACCCTTACATGGAAATAAGCCCTCTTGCGAAAGCAAAATGGGCGCACTAAACGTAAAATTATGACCAGGGCGGAACTATTAGAATGTCACAATAGAATACAACCTTATATTCATCAAACCCCCGTGCTTACATCACGATTAATAGATAAAATAGTAGGGGCAGAGGTTTTTTTCAAATGTGAAAACTTTCAGCGTATGGGGGCCTATAAAATGAGAGGTGCAACCAATGCCATTCTCCTATTATCGCCGGAAGAAAGAAGTAGAGGTGTTGTAACTCATTCCTCGGGGAACTTTGCACAAGCCTTATCCCTTGCCGCTCAGAGCTTACAGGTTACGGCCCATATTGTAATGCCTACATCAGCTCCCGAAGTAAAGAAGAAAGGGGTGTTAGAATATGGTGGAATTATTCATGAATGTGCTCCTACCCTCGAGGCGAGAAATGCAGCTGCTGAGGCCATACAGAAAGAAACCGGAGCTACCTTTGTTCACCCTTCCAATGATAAACACGTAATCATAGGACAAGGAACCGCATGTTTGGAATTATTATATGAGCAACCAGATTTAGATGCGGTTTTTGCTCCTGTAGGAGGAGGAGGTTTAATAGCAGGTTCGGCACTTGCCGTTCATTATTTTGGCAACAATTGTAAGATGATAGGTGCGGAGCCCTTTGAAGTAGATGATGCCTACAGATCTTTTCACAGTGGGAAGATAGAATCGAATGAGACTACGAATACGATTGCAGACGGACTTAAAACCGAACTAGGAGATAACACGCTTCCTATTATTTTAGAACACGTAACCGACATTATCAGAGTAACCGAAAAGGAAATAGTTGCGGCAATGCGCCTAATTTGGGAGCGACTTAAAATAATCGTAGAACCCTCCAGTGCCGTGGCACTGGCAGCCTTAATTCGGGATAGGAATGCGTATCAAAATCAAAAGATAGGGATTCTTATTTCGGGGGGAAATGTGGACTTAGACCACCTTCCTTTTTAATTTGTCTTCAACAAATTTTCTGCGTTCGCTATACTGCTATTTATTTCTTCCCTAAGTGCTTTTACTTTCTCCTCTTCTTCATTTAACCATCGCTGTTTTTGTGCAGTAAGTTCTTTTCCGTTAAGTATTTCGTCAGAATCGAAACGTTCGCCAAAACCTTTCATCCAATCCATCATAGATGTATGAGCCCCTTGCAGATCGCGCATCGCTTTTTGGTATTCAATACCCGTAGAAGTGGAATCTGCCATGGGTTTTAAGGCGGCAACAAGTTTACTTATAGTGCCCATTTTAGGCATTACTTCATCATGAATGGCCATCACCTCTTTCATTTTAGAGGAGTTACTTTCATTTTTCTCATTGTTCTTACAAGAGGCGATTAAGACTGGAAGAATCAGCAGTAGGATCAGTTGTTTGAATTTCATAGCGTAGTATTTCTTATGATAAAATTACAAAAGATGCATGCATTTATTCCATTAAAAAGCATCAATTTTGCGGCAAAATTCCTCTCCATGAGTGATGTTAACCGAAAATGGTTCTACCTGGTTGTTCTTTCTATTATCTGGGGAACGTCCTATATATTAATTAAGAAGGGACTGGAAGGTTTTACTCCTATTCAATTAGGGTCTGTGCGTATTGTTATTACCTCTGTTTTTTTATTTCTTGTAGGGTTTAAATCCATTAGGGGAATCTCCAGAAAAGAGTGGTTTTGGGTGGCTATGTCGGGGATTTTAGGAAGTTTTATCCCTGTATTTCTTTTTGCATTTGCCGAAACCGAAATAGATAGCAGTATCGCATCTATTTTAAACTCATTGGTTCCTTTATTTACCATTATAGTTGGGTTTGCAGCCTTTAAAATTGCTTTCACAAGGAATCAGGTGATCGGGGTCCTTATTGGATTATTAGGGGCTATTCTTCTGGTTGTTATGGGTTCTGATATTAATCCGGATCAGAATTACTGGTACGCCGGACTCGTTATTATTGCTACTATCTTGTACGCTTGTAATGCCAATATTATCAAAAGTAAATTGCACGACGTATCTCCAATGGGAATAGCTGTAGGAAATTTTGCATTTATGTTTGTACCCGCATTAATCTTATTGTTATTTTCAGGTGCATTAAGTTCATCCGTAACTTCTGGAGCCTATTTTATGAGCTCACTGGGTTACGTATTTGTACTGAGTATTATAGGCACCTGCATTGCCAAGGTGATGTTTAATAAATTAATTCAGATTTCTTCGCCGGTGTTTTCTGTATCGGTTACCTATCTTATTCCTATTGTTGGCATTTTTTGGGGAATTTTGGACAATGAAAAATTTACACTGTCGCAAGTTGGGGCTTCTGCAGTTATATTGTTAGGCGTTTATATGGTAAACAAAAAAAGAAGCGTATCTCAGAGTTGAGATACGCTTCATAAAAAGTTAATATAAATCTTATTCGAAGTCTGCGTCTGTAACCTCTTTATTAATTAAGGCTTCCAGCAATTTGGTTTCAATTGTCATTTGAGGCCCTAAAGGACTTATACGGATAGACGGGAATTTAATACCATCTACTTCTGTATATTCTTTAAGAAGTACTTCCTGATTCTGCGTTTGTCCATTCATAGACGTAACCGAAGTTTCCTTCACCTTAAGCCCCGTCTCCATGTCATAGAAATAAGTGGTTTGTACAACTGTTCCGGGAACTTCTATTTTAATAGCTTCCTTTCCGTTGACCATTTCGGTACCTGCTACCTTCGCAGCCGGGTTAGCAGTAATACGTTGTTCTGCAAAAATACCAAGGGCGTTCATCATGTCTTTTTGCATATCTGGTGGAAGTGGTACCTTGTTGCCCGCCTGGGTCATATACAACTCATCTCCCTTTGCGATAACACCACCCATAGCAGCATTGTTCATATAGCTGATTTGAGCAAATTTATCGGCAGTTCTCTTTTCTTCAATTTTGATAGTGGCACCCATAGCGGTTCCTTCGTACACCAACTTTAAGGACTGAATTTTTTCAACTTCGGCCTTTCCTCCTATGGCTTCGAAATACTTGTCAATAATAGACTGTACTGTAACTCCTTCCGGAAGCGCAGCGTCGTAGTTAGGTTTTTCTACTTTGTTGGCATATTTGTCGAAGTAGTTAACAGGAACCGTTTTTCCATTAAAACTAACTTTCTCCAGATTTTCCAATACCTCGCTTCCTTTTCCTGCAACAACAACTCTGGCATTCTTTGTGCTAAAATATTTTTGTGCAGATGTCTGAATGTCATCTACTGTTATTGCGTCTATTCTCTGTAAATATGTTTTGTAATAATCCTTGGGGAGTCCTTCTCTTTCAATATCTAAGGCATATCCTGCGATTGTGGATGGCCGCTCCAAAGCCAATACAAACCGTCCAACATATTTCGCTTTTGCGTTGTCAAGTTCTTTTTGAGAAACTGGCTCGGTGGCAATGCGGTCTATCTCCTTTAAGATTTCTACAACGGAACTATCGGTTACTACATTACGAACGCTTGCTGAAGCCCTAAATCTGGAAGGGGCATATTTATCATTACCTATGCGCGAATATGATCCATAAGTATAACCTTTATCCTCTCTAAGATTCAGGAACAGTCTTCCCTCTCCTCCTCCTCCTAAAATGTCATTCGCTAGAGTAGCTGAAAGATAATTAGCATCTTTCTTTTTCAAATCAACTAAATTCTGAACGGCAATTTCAGATTGTACCGCATTGGGAACATCTACAAAATTGATTTGTGTATACTGAGCATTTGCCGGATCAGAGAAGGTAAACGAAGGAGGTGTGGCTTTCGTCCAGGGGGTAAAATTCTTGGTTACCAGTTTCTTTACCTCATCAAAATTTATATCACCAATGACCACCAAATATGCATTTGCCGGCACAAAATAATCTGTGTAGAATTGCTTTACATCGGCCAGTGTAACGTTATTCACGGTTTCTTCTGTGGTAAATTCTCCATAGGGATGATCGGTGCCATAAGCAAGAGCACGTTGTACTCTTCCTGCAATAGCCGCTGCACTTTTTTCATTGCTTTTTAAACCGGTAATGAGCTTGTCTTTTTCCTTCTCAAATTCCTCCTGAGTAAAATTG
>CBDUCK010000035.1:0-17808 GCA_965365635.1 uncultured Muriicola sp. | reverse complement strand
TTCTCAAATACCTAAAAGACTATGAAACTTCGTAAATCCTCTTGATTGTTATTGTCCGCTTAGGCACAACACCCTATCTTTGCAAATCTACAATGAAAGGGTAGGCAATATGATCAAAATTACGCTTCCGGACGGAACTATTAAAGAGTATGAAAAAGGCAGCACTCCAATAGATGTTGCAAGAAGCATAAGCGAAGGGCTTGCAAGGAATGTAATTTCCGCAAAATTTGGAGATACCATAGTTGAAACGGTTACTCCTTTGGAGGAAGATGGTCCCCTTGTACTTTATACCTGGAACGATGATCTGGGTAAAAAGGCCTTTTGGCATTCTTCTTCGCACATAATTGCCCAGGCCATAGAAGAATTATATCCTGGTGCAAAACTTACGATTGGACCAGCTATCGAAAATGGTTTCTATTACGATATAGATTTTGGGGAACATACCATTTCCGAAAAAGACTTCCCTCTTATTGAAAAAAGAGCACTTGAAATAGCCCGTGGTAAACACGATTATAAAATGCGGTCTGTTTCAAAAGCCGATGCACTAGAATTTTACACTTCTCAGGGCAACGAGTACAAAATTGAATTGATTTCCAATCTCGAAGATGGTAGCATTACCTTTTGCGACCATGACACCTTCACAGATCTTTGTAGAGGGGGCCATATCCCAAATACAGGGATTATCAAAGCCATAAAACTTTTGAGTGTGGCTGGTGCATACTGGCGTGGTGATGAGAAAAACCCACAACTCTCTCGGGTGTATGGCATCTCCTTTCCGAAGCAGAAAGATCTTACTGCCTACCTGGAACTGTTAGAGGAGGCTAAAAAACGAGATCACAGAAAACTAGGAAAAGAATTAGACTTATTTACGTTTTCACAGAAAGTAGGTCAGGGACTGCCCTTGTGGCTGCCTAAAGGAGCTGCTCTCAGGGAACGTTTAGAGCAGTTTTTGAAAAAAGCGCAGAAAAAAGCAGGGTATGAGATGGTTATTACCCCTCATATTGGTCAAAAAGAATTATATGTTACTTCCGGGCATTATGAAAAATACGGGGAGGATAGTTTTCAGCCCATTCATACCCCAAAAGAGGACGAAGAGTTTCTTCTAAAACCCATGAATTGCCCGCATCACTGTGAGATTTACAACGCCAAGCCATTTAGCTACAGGGAGTTGCCTAAACGCTACGCGGAATTTGGAACCGTTTATCGCTATGAACAAAGTGGAGAATTACATGGTCTAACCAGGGTACGAGGTTTTACGCAGGATGACGCTCATATATTCTGTACTCCCGATCAGTTAGATCAGGAATTTAAAGATGTTATAGACTTATCTTTGTATGTTTTAGGCTCTCTTGGCTTCGATAATTTTACGGCACAGGTATCCTTACGGGATTTAGATAAACCCGAAAAATATATTGGTTCTGTTGAAAACTGGGAGAAAGCAGAGCAGGCCATCATTAATGCCGCTGATGAAAAAGGACTAAATTATGTCATTGAATATGGCGAAGCCGCTTTTTATGGTCCAAAACTAGATTTCATGGTGAAAGATGCGTTGGGCAGAAACTGGCAATTAGGCACTATACAAGTAGATTATAACCTTCCTGAACGGTTTCAACTTACGTATAAAGGAAGTGATAACGAACTACACAGGCCAGTTATGATACATCGTGCTCCTTTTGGGAGTATGGAACGGTTCATCGCCCTGTTATTGGAGCATACCGGAGGTAATTTCCCTTTGTGGTTAATTCCCGATCAGGCTATTGTACTGCCCGTCAGTGAGAAACATGAAAAATATGCGGAAAAAGTTTTAAAATCCCTAGAAAATCACGAAATTCGCGCGCTCGTTGATAAGAGAAATGAGACCGTTGGCAAAAAAATACGGGAGGCAGAAATGAACAAAATACCATTTATGCTAATCGTAGGTGAGAATGAAGAAGCAGAAGGAACCTTATCTGTGCGTAGGCATGGAGGCGAAGATTTAGGAATGATTAGCATTCAGGAATTTGTCAACTTGGTCGAAAAAGAAATAAATAGTACCTTAAAGTCGTTTAAGTAATTTTAAAGAATGTTTAACTAAAATATAATAGTCATAGCAATACGAAGAAGATTTAAGCCCCAACCAAGAAGGGAAAATAAAAACCCTCACAACATCAACGAAAAGATTTTGTCTCCGAACGTACGTTTGGTTGGCGATAATGTGGAAGTTGGAGTTTACACTACAAAAGACGCGCTTGTAAAAGCGGAGGAAATTGGGTTGGACTTAGTTGAAATTTCACCAAAAGCAGATCCACCAGTCTGCAAAATTATTGACTATAAGAAATTTCTTTACGAGCAGAAGAAACGAGAAAAGGTGATGAAGGCGAAAGCCACCAAAGTAATCGTAAAAGAAATTAGATTTGGACCTAATACTGATGACCATGATTACGATTTTAAAAAGAAACACGCCGAAAAGTTCCTAAAAGAAGGAGCCAAATTAAAGGCATATGTTTTTTTTAAGGGAAGATCTATCGTCTATAAAGATAAAGGGGAGATTCTACTACTAAAGCTGGCTCAGGAGCTGGAAGAATTTGGCAAAGTAGAGCAGATGCCCAAGCTAGAAGGGAAAAGAATGACAATGTTCATTGCCCCAAAAGCTAAAAAATAAGTACAAAAGAAGCGAGATAATAATTAGAAAGAGGAAACAATGCCTAAAATGAAAACTAAATCCAGTGCCAAAAAGCGATTTAAGCTTACCGGTTCTGGTAAAATCAAAAGAAAGCACGCTTTTAAAAGCCACATTCTAACGAAGAAGTCTAAAAAAAGGAAGCTACGCTTAACACATTCCGGATTAGTTCATGAAGCTGATTCAGATAACATTAAGCAACAATTGCGATTAAAATAATCGCGTATTCACGGTAATTAACTATTAACCATGGAGTTGGGCCTATAAAGTTCTTATTTAAATAAGACGCCTACTACAAAAAACTAGAAAGAAATGCCAAGATCAGTAAATTCAGTTGCTTCACGCGCAAGAAGAAAAAAAGTGATGAAGCTAGCCAAAGGATACTTTGGAAGACGTAAAAATGTATGGACAGTTGCTAAGAATGCGGTAGAAAAAGCAATGACCTATGCGTACAGAGACCGCAGAAATAAGAAAAGAACATTTAGAGCACTTTGGATTACCCGTATCAATGCAGGTGCAAGGTTACACGGATTGTCCTATTCTCAGTTCATGGGAAAAGTAAAGGCTAACAACATAGAGCTTAACAGAAAAGTTCTGGCCGATTTAGCTATGAATCATCCGGAGGCCTTTAAAGCCGTTGTTGATAAGGTAAAATAAAGTTTAAAACATATCTCGCTAAAAACCCCAATGAAAATTCATTGGGGTTTTTTTATTGCTTTCTTAACTAGAATTTGTTTTTATAACCTAGGTTACACTCCCCACAAAGAAAGCACCAAATGTCTTCCCCTGGCATTATTTCTATGCTCACACAAATAAATTCCCTGCCAAACACCTAAATTTAGTGACCCATTGCTTACAGGTATCTGCACAGATGCACCCATCAGGGATGCTTTAATATGTGCCGGCATATCATCCGGACCTTCATACGTATGTGTATAATACGATGCATTTTCGGGTACTAAAACGTTCAAATGATTTTCAAAATCGATACGGACTGTTGGATCTGCATTCTCATTAATAGTAAGACTGGCAGAAGAATGTTTAATAAAAATATGGACCATTCCCATAGTAATATCCACTATGTCGGGTATTTCTTGTAGAACTGAATTTGTAATTAGATGAATTCCTCGTTTATAGGAGGGCAGTACAATTTCCTTTTGTTGCATTACCATAATAGTCTTTTTACATTAGAATAATAGTTAGTGAAAGTTAGTTCACAATTTAAACATTAAAAATACCTTTGTAAACCTAATAAAAGAAGTCTATGGATTTATCCGCAGTAAAATTAGTGGTGACCGATATGGACGGGACGCTCCTGAACTCTAAGCACGAAGTTAGTGATCGGTTTTTCCGTTTATTTGATGCCCTGCGAAGCCATAATATTGAATTTGTTGCTGCCAGTGGAAGACAGTACAATAGCATTGCGGATAAGCTATCAACAATTAAGGATCAGATTGTCATAATTGCAGAGAATGGCGGCATGGCGATGCAGGGAGCTACAGAAATAATCTCCACTCCCTTAGATGCTTCAATGAAAAACACCATTCTAAAACAACTGGAAATCGCTGACAATGTGCATCCGGTACTATGTACCCGAAATAGTGCCTATGTAACCTCTAAATCATCAGAATTTTTATCTGTTCTAAAAGAATACTATACAGAATTTCAAATTATTGATGATTTGTACCTCTATGAGGGAGAGGTCATGAAAATTGCCGTATATCATTTTGAAAACTCAGAGAAACACATTTACCCTTCGGTAGCATTATTTGAAAAAGAATTAATGGTAAAAATCTCCGGACAGCATTGGGTAGATATTTCTCACCGAAATGCACATAAAGGGTATGCCCTGGAGAAGGTACAGGAGAAATTAGGAATTAGTCCGGCTGAAACTCTGGTTTTTGGTGATTATAATAATGATCTTGAAATGCTAGCCTTATCCAAATACAGCTACGCCATGGCCAATGCACATCCTAATGTTCTAAAAGCAGCGAAATATACTACGCTGAGCAATAACGAATATGGCGTAGAACATATTCTTGAAAAACTACTACAAAGCCTGTCCTAGGTCTTTTGTTTCTTCTTGCGCGCAGCAGGAAACAACACATTATTTAATATGAGTCTGTATCCGGGAGAATTAGGATGTAATTCTAATTCTGTCTTGGGGTCCCCTACCCTGTGTTGATAATCTTCAGGATCGTGACCTCCATAAAAAGTAAAAAATCCTTTGCCTTTAACCCCGTGCAAATACCGTGCTTCCCCGTTGATTTTATTCTCTCCCAATACCAGCACCACAGGTTTTATTTCATCTCTTTCAAAAGAAGTAGTCTGCCCCATAAATCCTTTAACCAAACTGGTATGGTTTTGACAAAGCATCGTAGGGACCGGATCCCATTTGGCCGAAAACTCCATAAGTGAAAAGTAATCCGATTCTCGTGGCACTCCTGAGCGCTTGTTGGTCATATCTATGGAAGAAAATTCGTAACGCAATGGATTTCTCTCGAGGGTAAAATTCTGAAAGGCAAACGTCTTACTAAAATCGAGTTTACTCTGGTAATTGGCCTCAGAAGGATCTCCATCGAACATTGGTTCGCAAATATCTACCCCTTGTGCTGCGAGTGCAATGTCGAAACTATCCGTGGCGGAGCACATAGCAAACATAAAACCCCCTCCTATTACATAGTTTCTAATCTTCATTGCAACGGCACCTTTCTCTTCAGACACCTTGTTGTACCCAAGTTCGGCAGCTCTTTTTTCTGAATTTAGTTTCCCTTCTATATACCAGGGTTGGGTTCTATACCCCTGATAGAACTTGCCATATTGTCCTGTAAAATCTTCATGATGAAGATGCAACCAATCGTATAAAGCCAATTGATCTGTTAAGACTTCTTCATCGTATATTGTTGCATATGGAATTTCCGCATAGGTCAACACCATGGTAACCGCATCATCCCAGGGCTGATTTTCTTTGGGAGAATACACCGCAATTTTTGGGGCTTTCTCTAAAATAACAGCCTCCTGATTCTGAGATGGACTACTAATTGCTTCGAGGATTACTGATGCCTGATTATCTGAAATAACCTCAAAAGATACTCCTCTAATTTGACATTCTTTTCTAATAGCGTCTCCATCGGGAAGCAAAAAGGATCCTCCTCTATAATTCAACAACCATTGTACTTTTTGTTGTTTGGTAAGAACCCAATAAGTAATACCATACGCCTTTAAATGATTCTCCTGGCTCTCAGCATCCATTGGTAACAGAATCATAGAACCCAAAGACAATGAGCTCCACATTAAAAACACACTGCAGATAACAAACGATTTGGGAGCACCTTTTAAAGCAAAGGGAAGCCTCCTAATTATACTGAATAAGGAAGATAGGACAGTTCCTAGAGACAATCTATTAACTTCTATTTTAGAAAGGAACCTCATTTTCGTCCGGGTCAATATCTGGGTTATCGTTCATTGCACTTCCAAAGGCTTCATCTGCATTGGGAAGATTCTTTGTAAGGAACGGATTATCTCCATCGGCATTCATTTTGGACTGAAATTCGAAAGGAGAATCAAAGTCATCCAAGTTATCAAATTTACCCAGTTGACCAATGAACTTTAACCTAATATTATCTAAACCACCATTTCGGTGTTTTGCTACAATAAATTCTGCTTGCCCTTGTGTGGGGGTGCGTTCTTCATCATCCCATTCATCTATTTTATAGTATTCTGGTCTGTAAATGAAGGAAACAATATCGGCATCTTGTTCTATAGCTCCTGACTCTCTTAAATCTGAAAGAATAGGACGTTTGCTGCCGCCACGTGTCTCCACAGCCCTTGATAACTGCGAAAGTGCTATGACAGGAACATTTAATTCTTTGGCAAGTGCCTTTAAATTTCTTGAGATCGTTGATATTTCTTGTTCACGATTACCTCCTTTTTGACTTCCCCCGGCTGTCATTAATTGCAAGTAGTCTATCACCACTAATTTAATCTTATGCTGAGAAGCAAGTCGCCTTGCCTTGGCCCTTAGGTCGAATATGGAAAGAGAGGGCGTATCATCTATAAATAATGGTGCAGTTTCCAAGGCTTTTACCTTTACATTTAATTGCTCCCACTCATGCTTTTCCAATCTACCAGTTCGCAATTTTTCAGAAGATAAACCCGTTTCAGAAGAGATTAATCTGGTTATTAACTGCAATGAAGACATTTCCAATGAAAAGAAAGCAACAGGAATATTAGAGTTGACAGCCATATTCCTCGCCATGGAAAGTGTTAGTGCTGTTTTACCCATACCAGGACGCGCCGCAATAATTACAAGATCACTGGGTTGCCATCCGGATGTTAAGCGGTCTACCTTATCAAATCCGGAAGGAATTCCACTAAGTCCGTCCTTATTAGAGATTTCTTCAATTTTCTTTTTGGCCTGTATTACTAAATTCTGAGCTGTTTCGGCAGAGCGCTTTAAATTCCCCTGAGTAACCTCGTATAACTTAGATTCTGCTGTATCTAACAAATCAAAAACATCTGTAGCCTCACTGTAGGCGTCCTCAATAATTTCGCTCGAAATCTTAATTAAACTACGTTGAATATATTTTTGCAGAATGATACGGGCATGAAACTCAATATGGGCCGAAGAAGCTACTTTTTGGGTCAATTTTATAAGATAAAAATCTCCTCCTACCACTTCTAAGCGACCTTCTTTCCTCAACTGAGCAGAAACGGTTAATAAATCCACCGGTTCCGACGTTTCAAACAATTTAAAAATGGCCTCATAGATGTGCCGATGTGCATCTTTATAGAATACATCTGCATGGAGGATGTCTATTACCTCATCCACCCCTTTTTTGTCAATCATCATTGCGCCAAGCACAACCTCCTCTAAATCAACAGCTTGAGGGGGTAACTTTCCCTTCTCCAGGTTTATTAAAGTAGATTTTCCAATCTTATGACCAATAACAGGGCTTGGTTTTTCCATGAGCGCTAAAGTATGCATTAACCTTAAGTTAATATTCCAATTCTTAAAACCGATATTAACCGTTCATCAACAATTCCATTGTTCATAAGTTACAAATTTGTGTTGATAACAAAAAAAAACTGAAGATATTATTCTTCAGTTTTCGTTTCTCCTTTTAAGCCAGCAGATTACCCATGAAAAACACCCATATTGGCGTATTTATCCATGCGCTGATCTACCAGTTCCTTTGGTGATAACTTTTTAAGTTCTTCAAAATGTTTCGAAATTTTGTTCTTAACTATTTCAAAGGTTTTCTCGCGATATGTATGGGCACCCCCTTCCGGTTCCTTAACAATCTCATCGATGAGTTTTAATTTCTTCATATCTGTAGCCGTTAGTTTTAACGCATCTGCGGCTATCTCTTTATACTCCCAGCTTCTCCATAATATAGAGGAACACGACTCTGGTGAAATTACAGAATACCAGGTATTCTCTAACATCAAAACCTTGTCTCCTACTCCGATTCCCAAGGCTCCTCCGGAAGCACCTTCACCTATAATAACTACTATTATTGGGACTTTTAAACGGGTCATTTCTAATATATTCCTGGCAATAGCTTCTCCTTGCCCACGTTCTTCTGCTCCAATTCCGGGATAAGCCCCCGGTGTATCTATTAAAGAAACAACCGGTATTCCAAATTTTTCAGCAGATCGCATTAAGCGCAATGCTTTGCGATATCCTTCCGGATGAGCCATTCCAAAATTCCGAAGTTGCCTTGTTTTGGTATTATAGCCTTTTTGCTGGCCAATAAACATATAGCTTTGATCACCTATCTTTCCTAAGCCCCCAATCATCGCTTTGTCGTCTTTTACGTTCCTATCTCCGTGTAGCTCCAGGAACGAATCTCCACAAATAGCTCGTATGTAATCTAGGGTATAAGGTCTGTTAGGATGTCTGGAAAGTTGTACACGTTGCCATGCAGTGAGGTTTTTGTAAATCTCTTTACGCGTCTCAGATAATTTTTTTTCGATTTGTCTGCAGGTTTCAGAAACATCAACATCGCTCTCCTCGCCTATTACCTGACATTTATCTAATTGTTCTTCCAATTCCTTGATAGGAAGTTCAAAATCTAAATATTCCATGAAGTCTTTTTAGTTTGAATTTGGTTTGGCCTACAAATATAAAATTTTAATGGGAACCCAACCGTTCAGCCTCTTCTTTTTAATGCTGCTCTATTTTTAATTATTCCATTGGCGACCACTGTTGATAAAATGATACCCGCACCCAGGTAGAATAATACATTCATTCGTTCACTTTCACCAAAAATCAAAAAAGCCAATAAAATCCCATAGATAGGCTCCATGTTAATGGTTAGCATAACTGTATACGCGCTTATAAAACGCATCACCTTTACAGATGCAATAAACGCATACGCAGTGCATAAAGAAGCCAGCACTGCCAAATAGCCCCAATCTGAAAGCGATAAATCAAAGAACTCTGCAGTAAAACCACCGCTAACTGAGAGGTAGACCGTAATTAACAGCATCCCACTGGTTAGTTCATAAAATGAAATAAACGAAGGCTTGTGTGTCTTTATTAACTGTCCATTAATCAAGGTAAAAATTGCCGCAAGTAATGCTGAAATTAAAGCAAGGATAATACCTTCTGTATAGGCAGTACTCGCATTAAAAATAAAGAACAGACCAAGAATTACAACAAGGCCAAAGACCACTTCATACCATATAACCTTCCTGCCATACCACAAAGGTTCTAATAAAGAAGTAAAAAAAGCTCCGGTGGCCATGGTAGCCAATGCAACGGAAACGTTAGATACTTTAATTGCCTTAAAGAATGTGATCCAATGCAGGGCAATAATTATTCCGGCAATTACCAAAATAATAAGAGTTTTAGGAGATGTCTTCAATGAAAATCTTTTTACTCCCATGTAAAGAAAGATCAGCAATGCTGCTAATAACATTCGATACCATACCAGTGGCATTGCCTCAATGGAAATTAACTTGCCAAGAACAGCCGTAAATCCCCATATAAATACTATTAAATGAAGGTGTAAATAATTTTTGAGGTTAGCGCTTGGCATTTTGAAGAAGATAAAATCCTAATACACCAAATGCGACATTAGGAATAATAACGGCCAATAGTGGTGAAAACCCGGATTGCTCCGCCAGCGTCCCAAAAACCTTATCAAAAAATATGTAAATAAAAGCAACCCCAATTCCAAAAGCCAAATTTACCCCCATACCCCCTCTTCTTTTAACAGAGGAAACTGCCACTCCAATAAATGTGAGTATAAAGGCGGTTATTGGTAGCGCCCATCTTTTATATTTTACAAGAATATAGGTGTTAATGTTAGATGCCCCCTTGTTTTTCTGAATCTCTATAAACTTATTTAACTCAAATAAATTTTTCGTCTCAGCTACATAAGAGACCGGGGTAAGGTCATCTATTTTAAAATTAAAAATGGTATCGAGTCTGCGTTTGGTTACCAGGAGTTCTTCATCGCCTATGACTTTTCTATTGGTATAGCTTGTTAGCCTGTAGACACTGTCTTTTGGTACCCATCTAATATTCCCGGCTGTAATTTTTTCTGATAAGACGTTTTCTTCATCAAAGCGTTCAAAAGTAAAATTATACCCAATTTGCCGTTCGGGATCGAAACTACTCACATAGATAAAATCGTTCTCGTTTAACTGGTTAAAAATATTACTGGTAACCCTGTCTTGCTTCCCTTTTTTAAGATATTTGAACTTAAATTCATGATAGCCAATGCTGGCGTTAGGTACAATGAACATGCTCATAAAAAACATCATGATGGCTATAATAGATGCACCAATCCAATAGGGCCGTAAAAATCTACTATACGATACTCCAGAACTAAGTATAGCTACAATTTCGGTATTGTTGGCCAATTTGGATGTAAAAAAAATGATCGATAAGAAAAGAAAAATAGGGAAAAGAAGATTTCCTATGTAGATGGTGAAATTGAGATAATAAATCAAAATCTCATTTAACGGGGCTTCATTGTCTATTATTTTGCCAATCTGTTCCGCCAGATTCAACATAATTCCAATAGGAATAAACAACAAGAGCATCATCCCAAAGGTGACCAGGTAACGCTTTAAAATGTATTTGTCTAGTATTTTCAAATTACAATCGCTTATCCATTTGTTTAACCATGGTAGCTTTCCAGGTAGAAAAATCTCCTGCTAAAATATGACTTCTGGCCTCACGCACCAACCAAAGATAGAATCCTAAGTTATGAATTGTGGCTATTTGCTTTCCCAAGTATTCATTCGCTACAAAAAGATGCCTCAGATATGCCTTGCTATATTCTCTGTCTACGAACGTGGTTCCGTTTTCGTCTAACGCAGAAAAATCTGCTTCCCACTTTTTATTTTTGATATTGATGGTCCCATGAGAAGTGAATAACATCCCATTTCTACCATTTCTGGTAGGCATAACACAATCGAACATATCTACTCCTAAGGCTATGTTTTCCAATAAGTTAATAGGGGTGCCCACTCCCATTAAATAGCGGGGTTTGTCTTCCGGTAAGATATCACAAACCACCTCTGTCATAGCATACATTTCTTCAGCAGGTTCCCCAACGGAAAGACCGCCTATGGCATTCCCTACTGCACCAGCATTTGCAATATACTCTGCCGACTGTTTTCGTAAATCTTTAAAGGTAGATCCCTGTACAATTGGAAAGAAGCTCTGGGCATAATCATATTGAAAGGGTACTTGCTCCAGATGTTTTATGCAGCGATCTAGCCACCTGTGGGTCATATGCATAGATCGTTTGGCATACTGATAATCGCATGGATACGGGGTACACTCATCAAAGGCCATAATAATGTCTGCACCGATGGTACGCTGAATTTCCATCACATTCTCCGGGGTAAACATATGCAGCGACCCATCTATATGCGATTTAAATTTTACACCCTCTTCTTTAATTTTTCTATTCGCAGACAAGGAATATACCTGATATCCCCCACTATCGGTTAGGATGTTCCTATCCCAGCCCATAAATGCATGCAGACCACCTGCTTGCTTTAAAATCGACGTTTTGGGTCGCAAGAATAAATGATAGGTGTTTCCCAGAATAATGTCCGGGTCTATTTCTTCTCTAAGTTCTTTCTGATGCACCCCCTTCACAGAGGCTACCGTACCCACCGGCATAAATATGGGGGTTCTAATAACACCGTGATCTGTTACCATCTCACCAGCACGTGCCTTTGTCCTAGGGTCTGTATGTAGTACTTTAAATTGCAAATTCCCTTTTAAGTAGGCAAAGATAGACAACCAAATCACATAATATCCTTAACTAAAAAATAAAGTTTAGAGCCGCTTGTTATCGTTAATAAAATGTAATAACTCCTGTTGTGGAAGCAAAAGATTGCCACTACTTTTGGCCTCAAATAATAAATGAGAAAATGCCAAATTTAGAAGAATTGCAGAATGTAGTAATACAAGTACGAAGAGATATCGTACGAATGGTACATAAGGTAAATTCAGGGCATCCGGGAGGATCTTTGGGGTGTGCCGAATTTTTAGTGGTCCTCTTCTATGAAGTAATGGATTTAAAAGAGGAATTTGACATGGATGGAAAAGGAGAAGACTTATTTTTTCTTTCTAATGGTCATATCTCGCCCCTATTTTACAGTGTTTTAGCCAGACGCGGTTATTTTCCTGTAGATGAACTTAATACCTTTAGATTGCTTAATACACGTTTGCAAGGGCATCCAACAACACATGAAGGTCTCCCGGGTGTCCGCATCGCCTCAGGATCTTTAGGCCAAGGAATGTCTGTGGCAATTGGTGCTGCATTGGCGAAAAAACTTAATGGAGATTCCCATATTATCTATAGCCTTCATGGGGATGGGGAATTACAAGAGGGCCAGAATTGGGAGGCTATTATGTATGCTGCTGGCAATAAAGTAGACAATCTTATCGCTACCATAGATCGTAATGGGCAACAAATAGATGGCCCCACAGAAGATGTATTACCTATAGGAGATTTAAGGGCTAAGTTTGAGGTTTTTGGCTGGGACGTGCTAGAATTGAAAGAAGGCAATAACCCGGAAGCCATTATACAGACCCTTCAGGAAGCTAAAAAAAGAACCGGAAAAGGAAAACCCGTATGTATTATTATGCACACTGTTATGGGACATGGGGTAGATTTCATGATGCACACCCATGCATGGCATGGAAAAGCACCCAACGATGAACAATTAGAAATTGCTTTGAATCAAAATCCGGTAACCCTGGGAGACTATTAAAGTCCAATCAAAAAATACACCATGAAGAAATATACAGATCAAGGAAAAAAAGATACGAGAAGTGGATTTGGAGCCGGGTTAACCGAGTTAGGAAGAACCAATCCCAAGGTAGTGGCACTTTGTGCCGATTTGGTAGGGTCTTTAAAAATGGATGACTTTATTAAAGAAAATCCATCGCGCTTCTTTCAAATTGGAATCGCAGAAGCCAATATGATGGGGATTGCTGCCGGGCTCACCATAGGAGGATATATTCCATTTACAGGAACTTTTGCCAATTTTTCTACCGGAAGGGTGTACGATCAGGTTAGGCAATCCATCGCCTATTCCCATAAAAATGTCAAGATATGTGCTTCCCATGCCGGACTCACACTAGGCGAAGATGGTGCCACACATCAAATTTTGGAAGATATTGGTCTTATGAAAATGCTGCCCGGGATGACGGTAATTAATACTTGTGATTATAATCAGACCAAGGCGGCCACCATAGCCATTGCGGATCACCATGGACCGGTATACTTGAGGTTTGGAAGACCTAAAGTAGCTAATTTTACTCCTGTGGATCAAAAATTTGAAATTGGCAAAGCCATTATGCTCAATAAAGGAACAGATGTAACCATAGTTGCTACAGGGCATCTTGTTTGGGAAGCACTCATTGCAGCTGAATCTTTAGAAAAAAGTGGCATCTCTGCCGAGGTAATAAATATACATACCATAAAACCCCTCGATGAAGAAGCCCTACTCTCCTCTGTCAAAAAAACAGGATGCGTTGTTACGGCCGAGGAACATAACTTTTTAGGTGGTTTGGGTGAGAGTGTAGCACGTACATTAACTACACATTATCCTGTCCCACAGGGAATTGTAGCTACCCAGGACACTTTTGGCGAGAGTGGCACCCCGGAGCAATTAATGGAAAAATACGGATTAAACAATAAAGCCATTGAGAAGGCCGTTTTAGAGGTGTTAAAAAGAAAGACATAATGCGGTATCGTTTTTGATACTGTTATTGTCGTATTAAAAATGAACATATTATGAAAAAAACACTTCTATTAGTGGCTTTTGCAATGATCAGCACAGCCGCATTTGCACAAAAAGATTCTGGTTTTGGAATAAAAGCCGGATTGAATTACAACAAAAATGGCGACCTTACACAGGACGTGGTTAACTCAGCAGATGATATTATTAAAGGCGCTGATGGCAAAGTTGGCTATCATGTAGGTTTTTGGGGGAAATTAGATTTTCCAAAAATTTATATTCGTCCAGAAGTAGTCTATACTAAAACCAAAAGTAGCTACGAAGTAGACACCAGCACCAACGACTACGATATCTCTAAATTAGATGTTCCCGTACTGTTGGGATATAAAATTATTGGTCCATTGCATGTTTTTGCCGGTCCAGCATTTCAATATACCCTTAAAAATGATTTGGAAGATTTAGAGGTAGAAGATGTTGAAAGTGACTTTACGGTAGGTTTGCATTTAGGTGCCGGCGTAAATTTAGGAAACATAGGACTAGATGTGCGTTACGAACGAGGATTCTCAGAGAATGAAGCCAACTTTATAGACAACAACATAACAACTGTTACTGGAAGGGTAGACTCAAGGCCTTCTCAGGTAATTTTCAGCATATCATTCAAGCTGTAAACATAACAAAACATCATAAAAAAAAGCCCTGAACTATTCAGGGCTTTTTTATTTAATATTTATTTAACCAAAGGCAGCTACTTCTTAATTATCCTTATCGAGGTAATTAGGAATGCCATCGTTATCATCATCCGGAAAAGTAATATTGCCTTCTGAGTCTATTATAATTTCATCCTTTGTCAGAATACCATCCTCATCATCATCCGGATCTATATGATTTGGAAATGCCGGTGACCGTATCGCATTTTCCTCATCTTCATCGGTGTTATCATTGGTAACATCCCCATCTCCATTGAGATCTTCCATGAAGGAAGGTATACCATCGTCGTCGTAATCTGTATCTTTCACGTATAAGCCTACATCTATCTTAAAGATCAGCGGTGAATATGATGGAATCCCATTCTGTGTTCCATTAAAATAGGCTAAGCCAGATGGTAAAAACATAACACCAACACCACTATTGGTAATCGCAGTAGTACCATCAGGATTGGCAACAATATTATTTCCCACTTTAAAGTTAGCTATGGCCTGAGAATATCCTCTTAAAAAGAAGGGTAGGTATTGCCAGGTATAACTTGAGGTTGCATCAAATAAACTTCCGTTGAGCAGGGAACCTTCATATTTCACAAAAGTAGAATCTGCCGCTGTAGGCGATTCTCCCTCTCCCTCCCTCGCAACAAGGTAATACAAGGTGTGTTCAATAATTTCATTATCGTCCAAACCAAAATCTTCTGAAGCAACCGGAATCGTAATAGACTCCACTTGATTAATCAAAGCAACTTTGTCCGCATTCACCCCTGCAATGGTATCCAGCACAATAGTATAATCAAAATCTGCCGGTGGGCTGGCAAAATCCTCATAATTGTAAAAGTGTGTTTCTAAATAAGCCTGAATATCTGCAGCGTCCTCTACAACCACCTCACTAAGCTCTCTTGGCGGAATTGATTCAAAACCAGGACCGTCATCATTGTTACATGCGACAATAAAAATAAATAGCATCATTACAAGAATGACTCTTCTCAATTGCATAGCTTTCCTTTTAAAGCCCGCAAGATACAATTTTCCCCTATTTTTGTGTGAGACGTTAACAAAGAATTTGTATTGGGAATGCGCATTGATAAGTACTTGTGGTCCACACGTTATTATAAAACCAGAAACCAGGCAACAGAAGCCTGCAAAAAAGGACATGTTCAGATCAACGGACAGGTTAGTAAGCCATCGCGCGATGTTTTTCCAATGGATAAAATTATTGTACGAAAAAATCAAATCAGTCACGAACTTACTGTTTTGGATATACCAGAAAGTAGGGTTGGTGCCAAGCTGGTGGCGATATACCGACAAGACACCACCCCGGCTGAGGCATTGAAACACAATGAGTTGCAACGATTGGCCAAAGAATACTATCGTAAACAAGGTACGGGAAGACCCACCAAAAAAGACCGAAGAACTATTGATGATTATTTAGATGAAACTGAATAAAGCCTATTGGGAAAACAGATACAAAGAACAGCAGTTGGGTTGGGACATAGGGGGTGTATCTACCCCTTTGCAGCAATATATAGATCAACTAGATTCTAAATCCATAAAAATTCTGCTTCCCGGTGCAGGGAAGGGATATGAAGCAACGTATTTGCATAGAAATGGCTTCAACAATGTTTATGTGGTAGATATTGCAGCAGCCCCTTTACATGAATTCAGTTCAAAAAATCCTGATTTCCCAAAAGATCACCTTATCATTGGTGATTTTTTTGATCTAAAACTAAACGATTTCGATCTGATTCTGGAACAGACATTCTTTTGTGCATTAGTCCCTACGCTACGACCAAAGTATGTCCTGAAAATGAAAGATATTTTAAAGAAGGGTGGGATTTTAGCCGGACTCTTATTTGATTTCCCCCTGACGGAAAAGGGACCTCCTTTTGGTGGTTCTATGGAGGAATACAAAGGCTTGTTCGAAGAACATTTTAAAATTAAAACCTTGGAGCGTTCGTACAATTCTATTAATCCAAGACAGGGAAGCGAACTGTTTTTTATCTTTGAAAAGTAAATGATCGGATCTATGCAAAATAAAATACTCTCGCACGCCCAAATACAGCACATAATAAGGCGTATTGCGTATCAAATATACGAGGCCAATGTTGAGGAAAAAATAATTATTGTTGCCGGTATTGTTGGAGGCGGACTCGATTTTGCAAAAAAAATACAGCGCGTCTTACAAGATATAACCGATGCGGAAATACGTTTATGTAAAGTAACTATGGATAAGACCAATCCTTTGAAAAGTGGGGTGTCTACGTCTATCCCGGATACAGAATATAAGAACCTTTCTATTGTATTGGTAGATGATGTTTTAAATTCGGGTTCAACATTGATTTATGGGGTACATCATTTTCTTAAGACGCCTCTGAAACAATTAAAAACGGCTGTTTTAGTGAATAGAAATCACAAAAAATATCCTGTGAAGGCAGATTTTAAAGGGATCTCCTTATCCACTTCCCTGCAAGAACACGTGCATGTATCTTTTAAGCCTAAAAACGATCTGGTATTCCTAGATTAATGCAGTAACGCTTCTATCTCTTCCGAAATTTCCAATACCGTTTTGCCATCGCAGACAATAGTATGATGGGCCATTGTATAAAACGGATTCCGTTCAAACAAGTGTTTCCCAATAAATTCTGGAAGGTCCTCATCGGAAATATCGCTTATTAAGGGTCTTTGTTCTTTTTCTTTTTGAAGGCGCAACAGTAATCCGGAGATAGACACCTTAAGATAGAAGACATGGGGAGTAGCGTCTGTAAGTAACTTCATATTTCCACTGTAGCAGGGAGTTCCACCACCTGTGCCAACAACCAGTGATTCCTCTTGTTGCAGTGCTTGTTGTAAGTATTCGTGTTCTTTTTTTCTAAAATAAAGTTCTCCTTTGGATTGAAAAATATCGTTTATAGTGGTTTTAAGTTCTTTTTCTATGTAGCTATCGAGATCTAAAAAATTAATCCCCAGTCTTTTAGCCAGGCTGTTTCCCACGGCCGATTTTCCACTTCCCATATACCCCACAAGAATAATCTTCATCTCCATTTTTTTGTAAAAATGAATCAATTTCGAATGAATTCAAAGAAATCATAAATTTATCCTCAAATCGACTTGAAAAATAGATTAATGATATTATATTTGCACGCTCTTAGACATTACCTCTGGTAATCACCTTAAGAATACGACCTTAAATTTATTGACCTGGTAGCTCAGTTGGTAGAGCATCTC
>CBDUCK010000034.1:0-17862 GCA_965365635.1 uncultured Muriicola sp. | reverse complement strand
CCATCATTCACCCCGGCAGGTCCTTCCTCACAGGCCGCAGGAAACCATGAGAATCGGAATTCTTTCCAGGCGAGCGTCCCTCTATTCCACGAGCCGCCTACGGAGAGATCTCCCCAGATGGGAAGCATATTGCATATGTCCCTATTACGTTTTGGGATCCTGAATGGCGAAATTATCGGGGCGGCCAAGCGATGCCTATTTGGATCGTAGATATGGAAACCAAAGAACTTATAAGAACACCCCAGCCTACAAAAGAACGTCATTTAGATCCCGTTTGGTTTAATGAACAGGTCTATTATCTTTCCGAACGCGATTTAGCCAGTAATATCTGGTCTTTTAACCCGCTTACAAAAGCAGAAAAGCAACTAACATTTCATAAGAAGTTTGATGTGAAAAGCCTCGATGCCGGGCCAACCCATATTGTATATGAACAAGGAGGCTACCTCCATCTATTAAACCCTGCAGAGGGAAGCACAAAACAGCTGGCTATAACCGTTAAAGGTGATATGAACTTTGCAAGACCCAGATGGGAATCTATTTCCGGGAACGATCTTAGAAATGCTACCATTTCTCCTACTGGGAAAAGGGCGCTGTTTGAATACAGAGGAGAAGTATTTAGTGTCCCAAAAGAAAATGGCACCTATAGGAACCTAACAAATTCTCCCGGGGTTGCAGACAGATATCCTGTTTGGTCACCAAAAGGAGATGAAATTGCCTGGTTCTCTGATGCTAGTGGAGAATATCAGTTAGTAATATCCGATCAAAATGGCAGCATTACAAAAAAGTATCCACTGCCTAATCCTACCTTTTATTTCCAGCCAGATTGGTCCCCAGATGGGACGCATATTGCCTATTCCGATACCGACTATAATATTTGGGTGCTAAATCTTGTGACCGGCATCACCGAAAAAATAGCCACGGACAGGTATGCACATCCTAATAGAACTATGAATCCTGTATGGTCACCAGATAGTAAATGGGTTGCTTACCCAAAACAACTCGACAGTCATTTTAAGGCCATCTTTGCGTATAACACTAGTACAAAACAACATCTGCAATTAACAGATGGTATGGCAGATGCCATAAGTCCTATTTGGGATGAAAGTGGCAAATACCTGTATTTTCTTGCAAGCACCAACTACGGCCTCCAATCTGGATGGTTAGATATGAGTTCCTATGATCCGGATGTTACCAGAAGTCTGTACGCCATTGTGCTGTCTAATACGGATAAAGCTCCCAATCTGCCAACATCGGATGAAGAGGAATTAGATTCAAAATCAACAAAGGAGACAAAAGGAAAGGAGAAAAAAGGGAAGGGGAAAAAAGAAGCCGAAACCGAAGAAAAAGAAACTGTGGTTGTAAAGATAGACCCCGCGGGTATTTATAATAGAATCGTTCCCTTAAAGCTCGATGACAGAAACTATGTAAGTCTTGTTAAAGGCCCTAAAAATAACCTGTTTATAGCTGAAAGTATTCCTAACCAGCCTAATTTCAAAATCCACACCTACGATGTGGAAAAAATGAAAACCGAAGATTTTAGCGACAACGTGTCTCAATTAATAACCTCGTACGACAGAAAAAATGTGTTAGTGCAGCAAAAAGGTTCCTGGATTATTGCAGACAGTGGCGCTCCTCTAAAAAATGGTGATGGGAAATTAGATACCAATCTTAAGGTATTGGTAAGTCCACTGCTAGAATACCACCAGATCTTTAAAGAAGGATGGCGTTATATGCGCGATTTTCTCTACGTAAACAATGTACACGGAGCCCCTTGGGATTTGATCTATGAATGGTATTCTCCCTGGATAGCGCATGTTAAACACCGTACCGATCTGAATTATGTGGTAGATATCATGAGTGGAGAGGTTTCTATTGGTCATTCCTATGTTTCTGGTGGAGATCAACCAGATATAGAAAGAGTTCCTGTGGGGCTATTAGGGTGCGATCTGGAAGCAGTAAAGGGGCATTACAGGATCTCAAAGATCTATACGGGTGAGAGTTGGAATCCCGATTTACAAGCACCTCTTCATAAACCTGGCATACCGGTTGCCGTTGGAGATTTTGTGCTGGAAATAAATGGAACACCGTTAACATCCGATATGAATCCTTATAGCCTTTTGGAGCAAACAGCCAATAGGGAAACTACATTAAAAGTAGGCTCCCCTACAGATGTTACGAGTGCAAAAGAAATCCTGATAACCCCTGTCCGTAACGAGAATGGTTTACGAACCTTTGATTGGATAGAAGGAAATAGAAAAAAAGTTGCTGAATTATCGAATGGTAAATTGGCCTATGTATATGTTCCCAATACCAGTGGAAGAGGTTTTGAATATTTTAACCGCTATTATTTTTCACAACAAGATAAAAAAGGAGTCATTATAGATGAACGAAATAATGGTGGAGGCTCTGCAGCAGACTATATGATAGACATTATGGATCGTGAATTACTCGGCTACTTTAATAGTAAAACCAATGATAATCGTCCATGGACCACACCAATAGCGGGGATCTGGGGGCCTAAGGTGATGATCATAAACGAACGTGCCGGATCTGGGGGCGATCTTCTCCCCTATATGTTTAAAGCTAAGAAAATAGGGCCGCTGGTAGGTACCAGAACATGGGGAGGTTTGGTGGGCACCTGGGATACACCTCCTTTTATAGATGGAGGTAGAATGGTGGCGCCAAGAGGAGGTTTCTATGATGCCGACGGCAAATGGGCCGTAGAAGGTGAAGGTATATCACCAGACATTGAAGTGATCCAAGACCCTAAACTTGTTTTAGAAGGTAGAGATCCTCAACTCGAAAAAAGTGTTGAAGAGGCATTACGACTTCTGAAAATTAAAGAGTTTAAATTAAAACCAGAACCTGCTGCACCGGTCAAATGGAAACGACCGGAAGGATATCAAAACAGTCCTAATTAGCGAGGAATTACAAGGTTATCTTGATAGCCTTATTCGAGGTAACCTTAAAAGCACATTCCTTAAAAGAAGGAGGGCCAAAGGTTTTCATATGACCTTTAGAGAAACCAATGGGCTCCCTGGGGATGCCTAACCAATTGGTATCTAGCTCATCATTGCTGTTTTTATCATGGAATACTGCCAAAGCGTATTCGCCATTGGGCAGGTCTTTTATCAATAATTCGGTCTTTCCCTGAGAGGCTTTTGTGCTATCCGAAAGAAATACGCTCTCAAATTTCAAAAAACCTTCTGCTTTGTTATACACAGCAATATTAATTTTACCGTCCGAGGATTTTACACCCTCAATTTCAACAATCAACTCATTTTGACCGAGACTTAGAAAAGGAATAAAACAGAAGAGTATAAGAAGGTGCTTCATAAAAAGTAAATCGATGTTTCTTTAAACTCCAATTTGGTTGCAAAAGTATATCTATTCTTTTAATTTTTAACATCTAATTCTTTGTTGATTCTTGTTGCAGCCAAGAAGTCATGCATTTCTTTTGTCTTCAAAGAATCGGTAAAATTTAAATATATAGTTGAAGCCTCCTTGCGGTCTAGTTTAATTTTTTCCTGCTTTAGATCATCTATGTAAATGCGAATATTGCCAATGTTCTGTATAGTGTCTCGGAATATTCCCTTTTCTATATCCCAGGCAGAAAATCCGCTTACCCTATCTAATTCTGGTATTTTAGGCACCATGGTAACTTCCTGAATGTCTTCAAAAAGCAGCTCCGTGTAATAAAACCCCGATACTATAGTCATTCGGTCCTCATCGATCTGTATCCAGTTTTTATAATGAAGTGCAAAGGCCACTGCACAAATAACACAGGTAAGCACAATTAATATATTCCATAGCCAATGTCTCTTCTTTTGTGCCATCTACTCTTCTTCTGTTGTCCTATACTTGTCCAACCAGGCCAACGTATGTGCTATTTTTGTAATCAGGTTACTTGGTTTGTTGGCAATACCATGGCTTGCACCGGGTATTTCAACCAATACGGTTTCTATCTTACGCAATTTAAGGGCATGGTATAGTTGTTTCGCTTCACTCGGAGGCGTTCTTAAATCGTTCATTCCCACCATAACCATCGTAGGAGTTTCTACATTCCCCACCAGCGATAAAGGTGAAAATTTCCAGTAGCCTTCAAAATTCTCCCATGGCTGACCGGGGTATCTGGAATTCGCATACCCAAAGTAGTTATCCGCTACCAACGTTTTACTTATCCAATTCATTACCGGTTTAGCAACTACCGCCGCTTCAAAACGATTGTTTTTGCCAATGATCCAGGCGCTCATTATGCCTCCAGCACTTCCCCCGGTAACGAACAACTGGTCTTCATGGGCGATCCCTTTGCGAATACAATAGTCCACACCATCCATTACATCGTCATAATCCTGACCAGGATAATTGTTGTACAGCAAATTCCCAAATTCTTCTCCGTAACTGGTGCTTCCCCTGGCGTTAGGATAGAAAACTACATACCCTGCTGAAGCATATAATTGTATTTCTGCTGTAAATCGGTCTCCATAGTTAGAAATAGGGCCCCCATGATTTTCAACTAAAAACGGATATTTTTTTGAAGCGTCGTAGCCAGGAGGGTATACTACCCAGCCTTGTATATCTCGCTGATCAAAGGAAGAAGTATACCATATTTCCTCTACTTTTCCCAGATCTCTGTAGTCCATCAGGGCCTTGTTTAGCTGAGTTATCTTTTTAACTTTTTTGCTTTTAGCATCTACCACTGCCAATTCTGATGGATATTCCGGACGCGTCACGGTGTACGAAATGGTCCCATCATTCGCCACACTAAATGACCCACCACCATAGGGTCTTCCGATGGAGTTGCCTCCAAGATTACCAGCTAAATCCTTTATGGTTCCATCTAAGGAAATATGCGCAATTTTGGTATTTCCCTTATCATCATACGCTATGTACAACCCCGTACCTTTCGCATCCCATTGCATCGCATCTATACTTCTGTCTAGGGAGGCGGAAAGAATCCTTTTATTAGTGCCATCTATGTCCATAACCTCTAATTTCCTTACCTGATAGGCCTGAACCTTATCGTCATATCCCACATAGGCGATCAACTTCCCATTTGGAGAAACTGCAGGACTCCGATCTGGTCCTTGTCTTGTGGTTAATTGCTGTATTTGTCCATCTTCCACATCCACCGAATAGATCTCACTGTTTCGAAAATCGTATTCCCATTCTTCCTTTCTATTGGCAGAAAAATAAATATGTTTCCCATTGGCTCCCCATGAAAGACTCCCTCGGTGATGATAATCTCCATCGGTAATTTGTCTTGGAGCTCCCCCTTCTGCAGGAATAACAAAAATGTGATTAAATCCCGGTGGAATATAGCCTCTACCATCGGCCTCATGATACAATCGATCTGTAATGCGAGGTGCATCTGCCCATTTAGCTCCTTTTGGCTTTGAAGGCATTTTTGCAAGAACCGGTGGCTTTTTGGCAATATTCATCGAAAATGCTAATTGCTTCCCGTTGGGAGACCATGATAAAGAACTAGGACTAAAGGGAAGTTGCGATATTTTTGCGAATTTCCCTGAGTTGAGCCAGTATATAAAGATCTCGGAGCCTTCATCTGTACTGCTCACAAATGCCAATCGATCTCCTGTTGGGGACCATCTTGGGCTGGTCTCAGAAACTTCACGAGAGGTTAATTTTTGATGCTGGCTACCATCTTTTCTAATCATCCAGAGATTTCCCACTGCCCTGTCTTTCATGATATCAAAGCCCATTCTTTTATACACAATCCATGAACCTTTAGGAGAAATTTGAGGGTCAGAAACGTATTCTAAATCATAAACATCTAAGTACTCAAAGTTCTTTTTTTGAGCGTTTATGTATACAGTACTAAAGAGAAATAACACGAACAGATAAAGCAACTTTGTTCTCATAAAATAGAATTTAATTAGGTGTTTAAACATAGTCAATCGCAAGCATTAAAACAAACACTTCCGGGACGGAATCACTCATTTACACTGCGCAGGATAAAGAATTACTCTAGCTCATCCGATAGATTTGATTAAATTAGTATCTTTAATATATGGCCCCTTTTTATCCGATACTATTATCATAAAATAATCCTAAGCCAAATTGGCTTATTGTTTTTTAAGCCAATCCCATACTATGTATTTACCAGAGCATTTAGTAACAGCCAAGCGCAGGAAAGATCTCATCGAAATTGCAGAGCAAGAGAATATTAATATTCAGAAGGCATTGTACACATTGCGGTATGAAGAAGAATTGCGCCTTTTACAAATAGAGTTGGTGAATTTTCAGCAATGGGTTAAGAAAAAGGGGCTTCGGGTAGCTATAATTTTTGAAGGGAGAGATGCAGCTGGCAAAGGAGGTGCTATCAAACGATTTAAAGAGCATCTCAATCCACGTTCCATGAGGGTAGTTGCTTTATCTAAGCCTACGGAAGTAGAACGTGGACAATGGTATTTTAGGAGGTATATCAAAGAACTCCCCAATCCTGGCGAGATTGTATTGTTCGACCGAAGTTGGTACAACCGTGCCGTGGTAGAACCGGTAATGGGTTTCTGTAATAAGAATGAATACAACCAATTTATGGTGCAAGTCCCCGGATTTGAACATATGCTTTATGAGGACGGAGTGCATTTGATCAAATTTTGGTTTTCAATTTCTAAGAAAGAACAACAAAAGCGTATAAAATCCAGATTGCTAAACCCTTTAAAAAAATGGAAGTTTAGCCCTGTAGATGAAAGAGGGCAAGAACTTTGGGATAAATACACTCACTATAAGGAGCAGATGTTTTCTAAAACCCATACAACTTTTAGTCCGTGGATTATTGTGAGGGCAAATGACAAGAAAATTGCGCGTTTAGAAAGCATACGGCATGTTTTATCCAAATTTGATTATACCACACGACATGCAAAGAAAACAACCATTTTGCCAGATCCCAATGTAGTACTGCGTTATTACAGACATATTGAGCAAATAGATATTTAATTAATGAAAACAATTAAAAAAACACCTTTAGTGCTCAGTGAAGAAGATATGCGATTACTTAATTCTTCCTTGGGGTTAAAAAGTCTTTTAGCAGAAAAAAAGACGAACGTAGAAAAGGCATTACGGTTGGTAAAGAATGAGCTTAACTTTCATGAATTACAAGCCGAGATAATTAAACTACAGAGTTGGGTTATTGCTAAAAACAAGAAAGTAGTTATCATTTTTGAAGGACGAGATGCTGCGGGTAAAGGAGGCGCTATTCGAAGAATTACGGAACATATCAACCCAAGACAGTTCAGGATTGTGGCACTGCCAAAACCTACTATTGAAGAACGAGGGCAGTGGTATTTTCAACGCTATGTAAATCAACTTCCAAAACCGGGAGAAATGGTTTTCTTTGATAGGAGTTGGTATAACCGAGCTGTTGTAGAGCCAGTAAACGGTTTTTGCACCAAACAACAATACAGAAGTTTTATGGAGCAGGTAAATAGTTTCGAAAAAATGATTAAGGATTCTGACCTTTACCTGATTAAGTTTTACTTCTCAATATCAAAAGAGGAACAGGCTGCAAGATTCAAAGAAATTAAATCGAATCCCCTTAAACGATGGAAAATGACCGATGTGGACCGGAAGGCACAAGAATTATGGGATCTGTATACCGAATTTAAATTAAAAATGTTTGAACAAACAAATCCAGAATCTTCTCCATGGGTGATTATTGAGGCCGACAAAAAATCTGAAGCCAGGATTAAAGCCCTTCAATATATTATTGATACCATTCCTTATGAGGCTGCCAAAGAAGATTAGTCCGGGGCGCTCTGGTAGCGAAAGTTAGAAGATATTCGTAAAAATAGTATATTTGAAATGCTGTACTATGATAAAACTATTATCCATACTAGCTTCTTTGCTCATTTTATTCCAAAGTTTTAATATAAGTTTTGGGGACTGGGCGCAATTGGATGAGTTTATAGAGCACGCAACATTCCACAAAAAACAATATGGTGATTCTCTATTTGTTTTTATTTCAAAGCACTATGGTGAACTGAAGGAAGACCATCATAAGAATCACCAGGAAGAACAAGACGACCACGAAAACTTGCCTTTCCAACATCATTCCTGCACCCACAATATCGTACATGCTGTTGTATTATTTCCCGAGATAACTTCCCGACAAAAAATAGAGGCCCCTGCTATGAAAGGTGATAGTTTCTATTATCTTCAGAGTGATTCATCAGGGTATCAATCAGGGGTATTTCAACCTCCAAGACACACATAATTCCTTACGCCTTCTCTTCAGTGCAAACTTTGGCGATCTAGCTGTTTAATAGAATTTATATTCGATAATCAATCCGTTATGGTGGACTAGTTATCTTTCTAAAACGTCTTTGAATTATGTTGTCACGTATCATTAGCTATAGTATTCGTAATAAATTTCTTATCCTTCTTTTTGTAGTATTTATTGTAGGGTATGGTTCTTTCTCCCTTACACAAATACCCATAGGAGCAGTCCCGGACGTAACCAACAACCAAGTTCAGGTAATCACTACTTCCACAAGTTTGTCTACAAGGGAAATGGAGCAATTCATTACGTATCCTGTGGAGTTAGAAATGGTAAATCTTCCCGGGGTAAAGGAGATCCGCAGCGTATCAAAATTTGGATTGTCTGTAGTTACCATCGTTTTTGAAGACGAGATGGGCACCTATTTACCTCGCCAACTGATTGCGGAAAAAATCGAATCGGCCTCAGAAAAAATCCCTAAGGACTTTGGAAGTCCGGAGATGGGGCCTATAACTACGGGCTTGGGAGAAATTTATCAATATACCTTGGAAGTAGAACCGGGTTACAAAGACCGTTATTCACCAACTGATCTTCGCACCATTCAGGATTGGATTGTAAAACGACAGCTATCAGGAATTCCGGGCGTGGTAGAAGTAAATACCTGGGGTGGAAAACTTAAACAATACGAAATTGCTATTAAAACACAGCAATTGAATGCAATGGATATTACCGCTGGGGATGTATTTGCCGCTCTGGAAAAAAATAACAGCGTTACCGGAGGCGGGTATATTGAAAAAGAAAAACAGGTCTATTTTATTCGTGGCGAAGGCTTGGTAGGATCTTTAGAAGACATAGAGAATATTGTAGTAAAGAACAGGAATGGGATGCCCATTTTAATAAAAGACATCGCGGAAGTTGGCTTTGGAAGTGCCTTGCGTTTTGGCGCCATTACCGGAAACGGAGAGGGTGAAAAAGTCTTGGGACAGGTGATGATGCTCAAAGATGCCAATTCAAAAAAAGTGATAGAGGCAGTAAAAGAAAGGGTGGCTTCCATCTCAGGATCCTTGCCAGAAGGTGTCTATATAAATGCATTCCTCGACAGGAGCGAACTTATAGGGAGGACCACTACCACTGTTATTGAAAATCTAATTCTTGGATGCCTTATTGTTGTTTTTGTAGTGGTCTTGCTACTTGGGAATTTAAGATCGGGGCTGGTGGTGGCATCTGTAATTCCTTTGAGCCTGATGTTTGCCCTTTCCTTAATGTATATTTTTGGGGTAGATGCCAACTTAATGAGCCTTGGGGCGATAGATTTTGGGATCATCATTGATGGTGCCGTCATTATCGTTGAGTTTATTGCCTTCCAGATTACCGCAAAAGGTAATCAGATAGGGGTCCTCAAAAAACGGGAACAAAAGCAATTGAAAGATAGTATTGTACAGAAAGGGGCCACTAAAATGATGACTTCGGCCATTTTTGGACAACTAATCATCCTAATCGTATTTATTCCGATCCTGTCCCTTAGCGGGGTAGAAGGAAAAATGTTCAAACCCATGGGGCTTACCTTTAGTTTTGCGCTCATAGGTGCTATGATCCTTTGTCTTACCTATGTTCCTGTTATCTCCTCTATTTTCTTAAAGCCATCTCAACAAACAAAAAAAAATATTGCCGTTCGTATTATGTCATGGCTATATACCCTTTATATACCCACCCTGCACTGGGCACTGCAAAAGAAAAAAACCGTGCTGGGGATTGCATTGGCTTTGCTTGTATCCGCTGCACTCCTTTTTGTTAATTTGGGGGGGGAATTTGTTCCGACATTAGATGAAGGTGATTTTGTTATTCAACCGGTTTTGAAAATGGGAACCTCCCTGAGTGAGACCATTGAGACCACAACTAAAATAGAAAAGATTCTATTGGAACAGTTTCCGGAGGTAAAACAGGTGGTAACACGAATCGGAGCAGCAGAAGTGCCTACAGACCCCATGTCTATGGAGGAAAGTGATGTCATCATTGTTCTCCATCCGATACGAACATGGACCTCAGCTAAAACCAAGGACGAGCTGGCAGAAAAATTTAAGGAGGCTTTAGAAGAGCTCCCGGGAATGCAAATTGAGTTTACCCAGCCCATAGAGATGCGGTTTAATGAACTGATCACCGGAGTACGTGCAGATATTGCCATTAAAATCTTTGGGGAAGACCTGGATATCCTTGCCAAAAAAGGTGAGGAAATAAAATCGCTGATTAAAGAAGTAAAGGGTGCAGCAGATATTACTGTAGAAAAGATTGCAGGCCTGCCACAAATGAACGTGTCCTTTGACCGTGCCAAATTGGCCCGATACGGTCTAAACATAGAAGATTTGAACAAGATGATATCTATGGGTTTTTCTGGAAATATTGTTGGAAGCGTCTTCGAAGGAGAGCGGAAATTTGATATGGTGGTACGGCTGCAACAGGAACAGCGAAAAGGAATCGAAGACCTCAAAAACCTTTATGTTGACCTGGATTCGGGCGACAAAATCCCTTTAGCCGAGGTGGCCAATATTTCCTATCAAAAGGAAGCGGCCAAAATTTCCCGCGATAATTCCAGAAGAAGAATAGTGGTAGGTGTAAATGTTAGAAACCGGGACCTGCAGTCGGTCGTAGACGAGGTACAGCAACTTATTGAAAAGAACGTTACACTTCCTGTTGGATATTCAATTAACTACGGGGGACAGTTTGAAAATTTACAGAGTGCCAAAGCCCGACTTAAAGTGGCGGTGCCCATAGCCCTGGTATTAATATTTGTAATGCTCTTCTTTACTTTCAATTCGGTCAGGGAAGCATTATTGATCTATACGGCTATCCCCCTTGCAGCTATTGGAGGGGTGTTCTTATTATGGCTTAGGGGAATGCCTTTCAGTATTTCAGCTGGGGTAGGCTTTATTGCCCTATTTGGTATTGCGGTACTCAATGGAATAGTACTTATTGAACATTTCAAAGAACTTAAGCGTCAAGGATTTGCAGATATGGAAACACTCATTAAACAAGGAACAAAAGATCGGCTTAGGCCCGTTTTATTGATAGCTTCGGCAGCAGCTATAGGGTTTTTGCCAATGGCAATTTCTACCAATGCCGGGGCAGAGGTACAAAGACCTCTCGCCACTGTGGTCATAGGTGGTTTGGTTTCTGCCACACTATTGACTATGATAGTGCTGCCGGTGTTGTACGCCATTTTCAACAGTTCCTATACCCATCGAAAGATCCCGGGGAGAATCTCTTTAAAGAAACCTCTTGGACTACTTCTTATTTTAATGTCTTTGGGGGTCTCTGCCCAAACATCTCCTGTGAGCCTGGAAGATATGATCCCAATTGCTCTTGAAAACAATGCAGGGTTACATTCCTCTAAATTGCGGTTGGAAAGATCAGAAGCCCTGAAGGGTACGGCCTTCGATTTTAATAAAACGGAGGTTTACTATAGCTATGATCAAAATAATTTAGCTATTAACGGACTCCCTATCGACGTATTTGGAGTTAAGCAAGACATACTGTTCCCTACTGTTTACGGGGCACAAAGGAAGGTTCAAAAAACATATGCACTGCTAGATAAGGATGCGTATGAAATACAGAAAAAGACTGTCCTTAAAAGACTAACCAAGGCCTATTATGACTACCAGATCAAAAAAGAAAAGGAACATATCTATGATCGGTTAGATAGTCTTTACAAACGATTTAACTACGCTGCCAAACGTCGATTTGAATTGGGAGAGACCAATTATCTTGAAAAAGTGACTGCTACATCTAAACAAAGACAGATTGAGATCCAAAAAAATAATGCTGCCAAAGAAGTAGAACAGTCATATACATCCCTACTACAAATCCTTCAGATAAAGGACACTATTATTGTTTTGAGTGAACCTTTGAAGAAAATCGCTGTACAGGAGCAACACATAGACAATTCTCCGGAGATGGCCCTTTATCGAAATAAAAACCTCCTAATTAAGGCAGAAAATCAATTAGAAAAGCAACGGTTACTGCCCGATATTGCATTAGAGTATTTTCAGGGCACAAACGCCGAACTTAATGACAATATCAGCGGTTATCTAATCGGACTGAAAATTCCACTTCTGTTTAGTGGGCATGCATCTAGAATAAGGGCATCCTCCATAGAAAAAGAAATGGTTGAGGAGGAAAGCAACGAGTATGAAAGTCAACTAAAAACAAAATGGAAAATCCTAAATGCATCTTTTCTTCAAAACAAAAAAGCACTGGCCTATTATGAAGAGGAGGGTAAAATACTTTCCGATGAGATCCTGAAAACAGCGTCTAGCAGTTTTAGAAATGGAGAGATAGATTTCTTTCAATATATTCAAAGTATTGAGAATGCCTATGACATTATACTGAATTACCTAGACACTCTAAATGAATACAATCAGACCATAATTGAGATCAACTATCTAACCCTTTAATTAAAGACTATGAACCGCTTACCAATTTATTTATATGCCATGCTGTTTTTAACAATCGTCTTAGGTTGTAAGAACAAAGAGGTTGTAGCCCCATATAGCAGTGATAAAGACGACTTTATTACTGTTTCCCACGAGCAATTTAAGACTGGGGGAATGGAGTTAGGTAAAGTGCTCACTAAATCATTCCCTAAAACCATCCAAGCTAGCGGAATTATTGAAGTTCCCCCAGAAAACAGGGCGATTGTCAGCGCCTTTTTCGGAGGTTATATTAAGGAGACTCCACTACTGGTGGGAGACGTGGTTAAGAAAGGACAGGTAGTGCTCACCATCGAAAATCCGGAGTTCGTTACCCTTCAGCAAAACTATCTTGAAGCCAAGCAACAGTTGATGTTTCTAAAGGCAGAATTTGATAGACAGCAGCAATTATTGGCTGAAAATATCTCTTCACAAAAAAGTTTCCTGAAAGCAGAAAGCAACTACAAGTCCACACTCGCACGCTACAATGGACTGAAGCAAAAACTGGGTATGCTCAATTTTTCTATCCAAAAAGTAGAAGCCGGTGAAATTCGCTCAGTCACCAACATTTATGCCCCTATTGACGGAAGTATTACAAAAATAAATGTTACAAAAGGGATGTATGTTGCCCCTTCGAATGAGATCATGGAAATAACAAATAACGAGCATATTCATCTAGAATTACAGGTCTTTGAAAAGGATGTGATGAAACTAAGAAAAGGGCAAAAAATACAGTTCACTATTCCAGAAGCTTCAGACACCACCTATGAAGCAGAGGTTTATCTCATAGGCACCAGTATTGGAGAGAATAGAACAGTAAAAGTACATGGAGAACTAAAGGACGATGATCCCCAACAGTTCTTAACAGGAATGTTTGTATATGCAAACATCATTACCACGGCAGTTGAAAAACAAGCATTACCTTCCATGGCTCTGGCAGAAATTGATAATATGTCCTATGGACTCAAATTAGTTACAGAAAACGATTCCATCTATATCTTTGAAAAGGTCCCATTAAAAGCAGGAGAGCAGTTTGGCGGGTTTATTGCCCTGGAAGAACTTGGAACAACTGATGCCAAATCACAATTCCTGATCAAGGGGGTTTTTTCACTTATTTCAGAATAAGGAGTACCTTTATCCGAGTCCTACATCGAGTGCCATCATTATGATGAACCCTCCTATGAATCCCATAACCGCGATATCGGTATATTTATCTTGTTGCGTTTCTGGTATCACCTCCTCCACTACTACAAATATCATGGCTCCTGCAGCAAAAGACAGGGCATACGGCAAAATGGGTTGAAACGTCAGTACCGCCCATGCACCTAATACTGCCGCAAAAGGCTCAACTAAGGCTGAGGCCTGTCCGTAAGTAAAACTCTTTAGCCGAGATAGCCCTTGTCTTCGTAAGGGCATGGCTACGGCGAATCCTTCCGGAAAATTCTGCAATCCTATTCCTAAGGCAAGTGCCACAGCTCCACCTATATTCGCACCTTCAAATCCGGCCGCAACCCCACCAAACAAAACGCCCACAGCCAGCCCTTCCGGAATGTTGTGCAATGTAATGGCAAGCGTTAGTAAGGTAGTTTTGTGCCAGGGTGTTTTTATCCCTTCACTTTCCTTAAAGTTAATATGAATATGGGGTAATATTTTATCTAATCCAAAGATAAATGCCGCCCCTAAAAAAAATCCTACAGCTGCGGGAATCACCTTAATAAAACCCTCCCCGGGACTCATTTCTATGCCAGGAGCTAAAAGGCTCCAAAAACTAGCCGCCACCATCACCCCTCCTGTAAAACCAAGCATTCCATCCAATACAGCTCGGTTCATAGTCTTAAAGAAAAAAACCAATGCCGCTCCCATGGCTGTAAGTGCCCACGTAAATATGGTAGCATACAATGCTGCTAAAATGGGATCTATAGATTCAAAATAGGTTATAACAGGTTCCATACTAACAAGATTTATTTTACATACAAATTAGAGGCGATGAGGTGAGACAGGTGCAATTTTCTATCCTCGATTTGGATATGGATCGAATTATCAAATTCTTCTTTTTCTAAAATCCGCATATGGTTTCCCAGTGAGATTCCATTCTTATCCAGATACTTCAGAAAAGAGGGCGAAGAATCCTTTACCCCAACACATACACAACTACTATTAACTGGGAGCTTGCTCAAAACCTTAGAATGCTCTTCAACCAATTCCCCGTTTTTATCGGGGATAGGATCACCATGGGGATCTACTTTTGGGAACGAGAGAAACATATCTAATTGATCCACTAATTTATCACTTTCCACATGTTCTAATTGCTCGGCTACCTCATGCACTTCATCCCAGGTAAAATTCAATTTTTCAACAAGGAATGTTTCCCATAAACGATGTTTTCTTATTATGGATAATGCCTTTTGAGCTCCCAAGGAACTCAAGGAAACCCCTTGGTATTTTTTGTAATGCAACAAGCCCTTTTCCGATAGTTTCTTTACCATATCTGTCACCGAAGAAGGTTTGGTCTTCATTTCTTCCGCAATAGCATTGGTAGCAATGAATCCAGGGCTCATTTTTTCCAAATGATAGACCGCTTTCAAATAATTTTCCTCGGATTGTGTCATCAATTTTATTTCAGAAGCAAAAATACATTTTTATTTGTAAAAACAAATTTTTAGATTTGTCTAAAATTTTAATTACTCAATTATAAAAAATGAAAATACGAAGGTGTATTCTTCTTAATTATATAATTATTTCCTTGTTATTTTTAGCAACTATCCAGGCGCAAAAATTTCAAATAAAAGGTAAAATTACAGCCGATATGGAAGCTGTACCCTATGTGAATATCTCCATTAAAAACACCAGCATTGGAGCCTCCAGCAATCTGGATGGAATCTACACTTTAAAAAATTTATCCAAAGGAAGTTATGTTGTAATAGCCTCTATCCTTGGATTCCAAACCTATCAAAAACGAGTAGTTCTATCAGAAGAAGGGGACTATATTCTTGATATCAACCTCATCCCTACATCCGAAAATTTAGATGATGTTGTCGTATCGGGTACTTTAAAACCTGTAAGTAGGCTAGAAAGTCCGGTTCCTGTAGAAGTGTATTCTCCTGCGTTTTTAAAACAAAATCCGACCGCCAACATATTTGAGGCCCTTTCCAATATAAATGGCGTTCGTCCGCAAATAAATTGTAATGTGTGCAACACCGGGGATATCCATATTAATGGCCTTGAAGGTCCCTATACTCTGGTCCTGATAGATGGGATGCCAATAGTAAGTGGCTTAGGTACGGTATACGGTCTCTCGGGCATACCTAATTCCCTCATCGCGCAGATAGAAGTAGTGAAAGGTCCTGCGTCTTCACTCTATGGAAGTGAAGCAGTCGGAGGGCTGATTAATGTCATCACCAAACACCCACCTTTAGCCCCAGAACTGGTAGTTGATGGTTTTCTTACCAGTTGGGGAGAATACAATTTGGATATCGGATCTAAAATTGCCCTGGGAGATAAAACAACTTTGCTTTTAGGAGTAAATTATTTTAACTACGACACTCCAATAGACAACAACAACGATAATTTTACAGATGTGACCTTGCAGAATAGGATCTCCGTTTTCCAAAAATGGAATTTGCAACGATCCAAGCAACGTGAATTTTCCCTGGCCGGAAGGTTCTTGTATGAAGACCGATGGGGAGGGGAAATGCAGTGGACGCCTGAATTTAGGGGCACGGGTATACTTTATGGGGAAAGTATTTATACGACCCGCTGGGAATTGCTCGGTAAATATCAATTGCCCGTGGATATTCCTATGATGTTCACCTTTTCCTATACAGACCACAATCAAAATTCGGTCTATGGCACACTTCCCTATCTGGCTCAACAGCGAATTGGGTTTGGCCAACTTACCTGGGGGCCACAGTTACAATACCATGATCTGCTTTTCGGTGCAGCTATGCGGTATAACTATTATGACGATAACACGCCAGCCACATCTGGGATTATTGGTAATCAACCCGATAAAGTATACATACCCAGCCTTTTCGCTCAGGATGAAATATCACTCGGGGAGAAACATTCCCTCCTTCTAGGTTCCAGATTAGATTACGATAATAGGCATGGAACCATTTTTACACCAAGAATAGCCTATAAATGGAAATTAAACGATTTTGATTTGCTAAGGATCAATGCAGGCACCGGATTTAGAGTTGTAAATCTCTTTACAGAAGATCATGCGGCATTGACCGGGGCAAGAGAAGTGGTAATAACAGAGTCTTTGGATCCGGAGCGTTCCTACAACATTAATCTTAACTTCCTAAAGAAAATCTACAGTTCTAATGGGGTATATCTTAATTTTGATACTTCCTTTTTTTATACCTATTTCAGCAACCGCATTCTTCCTGATTACGAAACGGACCCCAATCAGATCATATACAGCAACCTGGACGGAAACTCTATTTCCAAAGGGATAAGCACCAATCTGGATCTTTCCTTGCCTAACGGACTTAAAGTACTTCTAGGAGCTACTCTAATGGATGTTAGCTCAGAGGAAAACAATGTAACAACAAGACAAATCCTAACAGAACGATTTACTGGTACATGGAATGTTTCTTATACCATTAGACCATGGCAGCTAACCCTAGATTATACTGGTAATATGTATGGCCCCATGCGCTTACCCTTATTGGGCGAACTAGATCCAAGGAATGAATTTTCACCCACATGGAGCATTCAGAACATACAATTTACGTATACCGGTGGGAAAGGAATTGAGATTTATGGCGGGGTTAAAAACCTGCTTAACTGGACCCCAAATAGAAATGCTCCTTTTATTATTGCCCGAGCCAACGACCCCTTTGATAAAAATGTAACCTATGATTCCAATGGTCAAGTGGCAGCCACAACCGATAACCCATACGCCCTTACTTTTGACCCAACGTATGTTTATGGGCCTAATCAGGGAATTAGAGCTTTCGTTGGGATGAGGTATCGATTGTGATCTTAATGTAAATCCTTTTTTTTAGCTTATTTTGTGCCTTTAACACCTTTCACAGGTCTATGACAGCATATGATTACATTATTATTGGAGCGGGGGCAGCTGGTCTTATGATGGCAGATGGCATGGGGAAAGACCCGGCTTTCAGACATAAATCTATACTCCTTTTAGATAAAGAT
>CBDUCK010000033.1:0-17916 GCA_965365635.1 uncultured Muriicola sp. | reverse complement strand
GCCACAGAAGTGTTGTTGAAAATCCTCGCTTCTTCCTTCGGACATAAATTTAATTGGGATTCCGGAAGTATTAGACGTTATTAATGTTCCTGGGGTCCTGTATTTTTCAAGATTTTCAAAAACCTTCTTTTTTATATCGAGACGTTCAACGACTACTTCTATGATCCAATCTACATCGGCTACTTTGGAAATATCATCCTCTAGATTACCAGTAGTTATCCTATTTGCAAAAGAGGCATGATAGATAGGCGATGGTTTAGATTTTAAAGCTGCGGATAATGAATCATTCACGAGACGATTCCGTACAGAACCGTCCGAAAGATTTAATCCTTTTGCTTTTTCCTTTTCGTTTAATTCGCGGGGTACAATGTCTAATAAGAGTACTTCCACGCCAATGTTAGCAAAATGACAGGCAATACCACTTCCCATGATACCAGATCCTATGACGGCTACTTTCTTGATGTGTTTGTTCATTAATAAAAAAGGTATTAATTAGTTGATGAATCCTTGTTATATATTTTTTTCTCGGAGATCATTTGATTTATGGAATCCATTACTTCGAAAAAACATTTCAATTGCTCATTTGATAGCTGCTGTTTTATTACTTCATTAAACCGAAGCACTACATCTTTAGAATCTGTACGTTTCTCCAATCCAAAATCTGTTAGATAGATTAAAACACCACGCCCATCATCAGGATTGGGCCTGCGTTCTATCAACCCTTTTTCCTCCATACTTTTTAAGATTCGGGACAGGCTGGTAGCTTCCATTCCCATTTTAGGTCCGAGTGATGTGGAAGGCGTTCCCGTTTTTGGATCAATGCTTAGCAAAGTAAAACCCACGGCCATGGTGGAACCAAATTTTTTTGCCTCTTCATTGTACATTCGGGCAACGGATTGCCAGGTGGCACGAAGCGCATAATCTATAGTTATATCTTGCATAGGTTGTTATAATCCTCTCAAAGATATAAAAAATTTATTATGCATGCATAATAAATAATCGAAAAAAATAAGGGTTGGGTTTCTCTGATTAGGAGCTTCTAATGGCCGTAAATATCATTGTATAAGTCCAGATACTTCTCTTTTATTATCTTCCTACGCAGTTTCATAGTGGGGGTGAGGTGCCCGTTGTCTACGGTCCAAAGATCTGGAGTTAGCTTAAATTGCTTTACTTTTTCCCATTTCGCAAATTTCTCATTAGCCTTATCCACTTCTTCCTGAAAGCGTTCCTGTACTTTTTGGTTGGCAATGAGTTGGGAATTATTGGTGAACTCTATATGGTGTCTTTTCGCCCATTCGTACAAAAAATCATAATTAGGTTGTATGAATGCAGCAGGCATTTTTTCGCCTTCTCCTATAATCATGGCTTGTTCTATGAAGCGCGATTGTTTAAAACGATTTTCCAATAATTGGGGAGCCACATATTTGCCACCTGAGGTTTTGAACATTTCTTTTTTACGATCCGTAATTCGCAGGAAACCATCCGCATCTATTTCTCCGATATCTCCTGTATGGAAATAACCATCTTTAATAACTTCGTTGGTTTTTTCGGGATCTTTGTAATATCCCATCATAACGTTAGGACCTTTACATAAAATTTCTCCGTCTGATGCAATTTTGACTTCTACGCCATTAATTACCCGACCTACCGAACCTATTTTCCAGCCACGGTTTCGCTCATCGTTCACCGAGATAACAGGGGATGTTTCGGTTAAACCGTAGCCTTCCATTACAGGAATTCCTGCCGCTCCAAAAATTCGACTAAGTCGTTGCTGTAAGGCGGCACTACCAGAAACCATCGTGGTGAGATTGCCCCCTAACCCTTCTCTCCATTTGCTGAAAATAAGCTTTCGGGCGATGGCTAGCTTTTTTTCGTACCACCATCCATTGGCTCCATATGGTTCATATTTTAAACCTACTTTCACTGCCCAGAAAAACAGCATTTTCTTTATTCCTGTGAGCTCCGATCCTTTCGCAATGATCTTGTCATATACTTTTTCCAAAAGCCTTGGAACAACTGTCATTACATTTGGCTTCACCTCCTTAAGATTGTCGCTTATCTTATCTAGTGCTTCGGCAAAGTAAACCGTAATACCACAGTATTGATATAGGTACATTATCATACGTTCAAAGATGTGGCATATAGGCAAAAAGCTAAGGGCAGTGCTCCCCGTATCGAAGGGAACGTAATCTTTGCTCGAAAGTACATTAGAAACAATGTTATTATGGGATAACATAACTCCTTTTGGCCTTCCTGTTGTGCCTGAAGTGTAAATTAAGGTAGCAAGATCTTCGGGCTTAACCCCTTGTTTTCTTTTTTCAACTGCATCTTGTCCAGAAATATCTGATCCCAGTTCCAGGAGTTCTGTCCAATGCTTGCAGCCCTCAATATTATCGAAAGAAAAGACCTCCTTTAAGGTTGGTACCTGACTTTTAATAGCATTCACTTTTTCCAACACCTCAGAACAGGAAATAAAGCAGTACTTCGTTTCTGAATGATTAAGGATATACGCGTAATCTTCTTCTGAAATTGTGGGATAAATAGGAACGTTTTGGGCTCCTATCTGTAATACCCCAATATCCATAATATGCCATTCTGTTCTGTTCGTCATAGAAATGACAGCAATTTTATCATTTACGGCAACGCCTAATTTTAAAAGTGCCCTGCTTACAGCATTTGCCTGATCTACATATTCCCTCGAAGAGGTAGACTTCCACTCCCCATCAACCTTGGAAATTAATGCATTTTCCATGTTATATTGTTCGAGTTGGTAATAGGCAAAATCAAAGAGCCTGGTAATTTTTTGCATAGGACTTATGTGTATGATCTTTGCAAAATAAGAAAAGGGAACGGGATTATAAAATAGGATTGGTAATTTGAGAACGATTAAACTGTCAAATCCTCAATGAGTCACTTTTTTTCTAACCATTTCCTGGCATTGTTAAAGGCTTCTAGCCATGGTGATACTTCATCCGCTCTAGAGGGGTAATGTGCCCAGTTCCATGGAAAGATAGAACGTTCAATATGTGGCATGGTTACCAGGTGTCTTCCGGTTGCATCCGAAAGCATGGCTGTATTGTAATCGCTCCCATTAGGATTAGCAGGATAGTCTGCGTACCCGTAGGTTGCAACAATATTGTATTGGTCTTTTGCCTGAGGTAATGAAAATTTACCTTCTCCATGCGATATCCATACCCCCAGGGTGGCGCCTTCCAAGGACGATAACATAACCGAATTGTTCTTTTCAATACGCACAGAAGTAAAATTGCTTTCGTGCTTATGTGAATCGTTATAGGTCATTTTACCATGCTCCTTGTGCTCCGGATTAATTAAATCGAGTTCCATAAATAATTGGCACCCATTACAGATCCCAACGGAGAGGGTATCTGGTCTTGCAAAGAAATTCTTCAAAGAATTTCTGGCTTTCTCATTGTATTTAAACGCCCCGGCCCATCCTTTGGCACTTCCTAAAACATCAGAATTAGAGAAACCACCTACTGCGCCAATAAAACTAATATCCTCCAGTGTTTCCCTTCCAGATATTAAATCGGTCATATGAACATCCTTTACATCAAATCCTGCCAGGTACATGGCATTGGCCATTTCTCTTTCAGAATTACTGCCTTTTTCACGTAAAACAGCTGCTTTAGGTCTGGCATTCTTTTTTTGACGAGTAGTATCCAATACTCCGTCAAAACTTGCCGGAAATTGGTATCGTAACGGTTGCTCTTTGTAATTGCTATACCGATCCTCCGCCAGATTATTAGCCGTTTGCTGGCTGTCTAACAAATAGGATGTTTTAAACCAGGTATCTCGTAAAGTACGTACATCGAAGGATAAGAAATCAGCCCCATTTTGAATGGTAATTTCCGGATTTCTTGTTACGGAACCAATTTTACAGGCATTTATATTCGCTTTTTCGAAACTGTGCACTACGTTGCTATCGGCTACTTGAAAAACGATCCCGGCATTTTCTGAAAACAAAACCTTTACCGTATCTGACTCATTTAGCGCAGAAATATCCAGGACTGCCCCCAATTGAGTGTCGGAAAAGCACATTTCCAGTAATGTGGTGATGAGGCCGCCTGAAGCCACATCATGACCAGCAACTATTTTATTTTCCTTAATGAGTTGTTGTAAGGTATTAAATACGGTTTTGAAATAGGCCGGGTCTTTTACACCTGGTGCTTCATTCCCTACTTTGTTTAATGTTTGTGCAAAGGACGAGCCTCCTAATTTAAAGTTGTCGTTAGATAGATTTATATAATATATATCTCCCCCATTGGGCTGTAATACAGGCTCAACAACCTTCGTAATGTCATCACAGTGTCCTGCCGCAGAAATGATTACTGTTCCCGGAGATAATACCTCCCGATCTTTATATTTTTGTTTCATGGAAAGAGAATCCTTACCTGTAGGGACATTAATCCCCAGGGCAATGGCCATATCGGAAACCGCCTGAACAGCCTCATATAAACGAGCATCTTCACCCGGATTTTTACAGGGCCACATCCAATTAGCCGATAGGGAAACAGAGGTAAGTCCTTTTGCCATTGGCGCCCAAATAATATTGGTAAGTGCCTCCGCGATACTATTTTGACTTCCGGCAACAGGGTTTATTAGCCCTGAAACAGGAGAGTGGCCAATAGAAGTAGCCACACCTTCTTTCCCTTTAAAGTCAAGTGCCATTACTCCACAGTTGTTTAGGGGCAGTTGTAAAGTGCCTACGCATTGTTGCTTTGCTACGCGCCCTCCAACGCATCGGTCTACTTTATTCGTTAGCCAATCTTTGGAGGCAACGGCTTCTAGTTGCAATACATTGTTAAGATAGTCATGAAATGATCCTATGGTATAGGAGAGAGCTTCATAGTTTCTGTTTAAAGTAACATCATTCATAATGGTCTTGGGAGAACTACCAAACATATCGGCCAGTTCAAGATCCATAGGAACCTCATTTTTCTTTTCAGAGACAAAACTAAATCTATGATCCCCGGTGGCTTCACCTACTTCATATATGGGACTTCGTTCGCGTTCTGCAATACGAGTTAAAAAGCTGAGGTCTTTTTCTCCAATAACCAATCCCATTCGTTCCTGAGATTCGTTTCCTATAATCTCCTTGGCAGAAAGAGTAGGATCCCCAATAGGTAACTTATCGAGGTTAATTTTACCACCTGTTTCTTCAACCAGTTCGGATAAACAATTCAAATGGCCTCCTGCGCCATGATCGTGAATAGAAACAACAGGATTCGTATCATTTTCTACCAGCCCACGAATTGCATTTGCTGCTCTTTTTTGCATTTCGGGATTGGAACGTTGTACCGCATTAAGTTCAATGGCCGTACTAAATTCTCCGGTATCGGCACTAGATACGGCTGCACCTCCCATACCAATTCGATAATTGTCACCACCTAAAATAACTATCTTGTCCCCTTTTTTAGGTTGGTCTTTTAAGGCCTGGTTGCTTTTGCCGTAGCCAATTCCGCCAGCGAGCATAATTACCTTGTCAAAACCCAACATACGCTGGTGCTCCTCGTGTTCAAAGGTGAGTACAGAACCTGAAATTAAAGGTTGTCCAAATTTATTGCCAAAGTCAGATGCACCATTAGAAGCTTTTATAAGAATATCCATGGGGGTTTGATACAACCATGGCCTGGCCTGAAATGCTTTTTCCCACTTTCTGTTTTTCTCTAATCGGGAATACGACGTCATGTAGACGGCTGTGCCGGCAAGAGGTAATGAGCCTTTTCCGCCTGCAAGACGATCTCTGATTTCACCACCTGCACCTGTAGCAGCCCCATTAAAAGGTTCCACAGTGGTCGGAAAGTTATGTGTTTCGGCCTTCAATGAAATTACAGATTTAAACGAGGATTCTTTATAGAAATCTGGTTTGTCTGGTGTTATTGGCGCAAATTGGGTTACCTCAGGACCTTTTACAAAGGCTACGTTGTCTTTATATGCTGACACAATATCATTTGGGTGAACTTCTGAGGTTTTCCGAATAAGTTTAAATAATGAGGTTGGCATTTCGGTCCCATCTATAACAAAGGTGCCATTAAAAATTTTATGCCGGCAATGCTCTGAATTTACCTGGCTAAAACCAAACACTTCTGAATCTGTAAGTGGTCTGTCTAGTTTTTTGGATAAGTTCTCAAGATATTCAATTTCCTCACTGTTTAAGGCCAATCCTTCCTGCTTGTTATAGGCAGCCACATCTTCAATTTCCAAAACCGGTTCGGGGGCAATGTTGATCTTGAACAGCGCTTGGTTTAACTCCCCATACTTTTGAGACAGCATGGGATCGAATTCTTTAAAATCCTTTGCGACCGCTTTAAACGTTTCAATTCTTATGATTCCGCTAATTCCCATATTTTGAGTTATCTCAGTGGCATTGGTACTCCAGGGAGTAATCATAGCTGCTCTTGGCCCCACAAAAAAAGCGTCGATAGACGCTAAAGATATTTTAGGTTGGCCGCCAAATAACCAGCTCAGCTTTTCAATATCGAATTCAGAAAGTGTGTTAGTTGTTTCTACAGCGAAAACTTTAGTTGTGGAATCTCCAAAGAAATGGATCATATGGATTGTAAATTGATGGTTCTAAGAAGCCACAAATTTACATTAATAAAGTGTGTTTTTAATAGAGATTAAATAACAGTTTTCAAGGGTCATTGTTGATTACTTTTAGTTTGTAAAAAACAAATGAAAAAGGAGGACTTAGTTATCCTTCTTTGGATAATAGGGCCATATAGAATCCGTCGAATCCTGTTCTAGAAGAATAAATATTTTTTTCCTTAATTAATTTAAACGAGCTGCCTTCTTCGGAAGCTAAAAAATGTGTTATCTGATCCTTGTTTTCCTGAGGTAGGATAGAGCAGGTGGCATAGACCATTTTACCGCCTTTTTTAACCATTTTACTGTAATCTCTGAGCAATTCTCTTTGGGTTTGAACAATTTGTTCAAGGAATTCGGGTTGTAATTTCCATTTCGCATCAGGGTTTCTTTTTAAAACGCCTAATCCGGTACAAGGGGCATCAATTAACACCCTATCTGCGCTGTTGTACAATTTCTTAATTACTTTGGTTGAATCTATAAGGCGAGTTTCGAGATTGTGGACGCCATTTCTTTTAGCCCGTCTTTTTAACTCTTTTAATTTACCCGAATAAATATCCAAAGCAATAAGCTGCCCTTTGTTTTCCATTAATGCAGCAAGGTGAAGTGTTTTACCACCTGCGCCGGCACACGTATCTATTACACGCTGTCCCGGAGAAACTTCCAGAAAGGGTGCCACTAACTGTGAAGAGGCATCCTGAACCTCAAAAAGGCCTTCTTTAAAGGCGTCTGAGGTAAAGACGTTTGCGCGTTCACTCAATTTCACCGCATCTGGGTAACCAGATATGGTTTCTGTGTTAATTTCATGATCGAGCAGGCGTTTTTGAAGAAATGGTCTCGACGTTTTTAAGGTATTGGTTCTCAAAATAACGGATGCCTGTTCGTTTAAGGCATGCAATTCCTTGGTCCATAGTTTCTCGCCCAATGCTTTTTCACCTAAAGCATCTAGCCAATCAGGAATAGACTCTCTATACTTTCTTATTTTAGATAGTTCGTCGAAACGACCTTTGATTTTCCTTGTGGGCGTGTCTTCTAATTGTTTCCAGTCTGGTAATTTAATACCTCGTAATACAGCCCACACTGCAAATAAGCGAAACAAATTTGCCCGGTTATAAGGTGCCTTTACTTCTGCGATTTCTTCATATAGTCTTTTCCATCGAACTATATCATAGGTAGTTTCAGCAACAAAAGCTCTGTCTCTGGCGCCCCATCGCTTGTCCCTTTTTAATAATTGTTCAATCACCTTGGAGGCATACATGCCTTCATTGAAAATCATATGAAGTCCATCTATAACTGCAAAGACTAAATTTCTATGTAATCGCATGTATAAAAATTAGGTGGCAAAGGTACCCTTTTGGATGCGAAACCTTATTACTTTTGATTAAATTTAATTATATGAAAAGTCTGGTTACCATCGTGATAATTTTTGCATTATTCGGATGTTCTGAAACTAAAAAATCACATCAGTTTCAGGAAGTCACTGTAGAAACGATTTACACAGAGCAAATAAGCATACGAGCTATTGAGGTTATGGATGGGAGTGTAGCGTTTGCAGGGAGTAATGGGTTATTTGGAGCCATAGATATTCGTTCGAACCAAATCAAAACTAGTAGGGAAACGTATGATACGATTGCACCCGAATTTAGGGCCGTTGGGCATACTGCGACTGATTTTTTTATGCTATCTGCCGGGCGTCCTGCACTTTTGTACAAGACAGGGGATGCTGGTCAAATGGAGTTGGTCTATAAAGAAGATGAAGTGGGCGTATTTTACGATGCTATGAAATTTTGGAACAATGAAGAGGGGATAGCCGTGGGAGATGCCATGGAAGGATGTTTGTCTATTATAATTACAAGAGATGGTGGTGGCAGCTGGAGCAAACTTCCTTGTTCGGCGTTACCAGCTGCTTTGGAAGGGGAGGGTGCTTTTGCGGCCAGCAATACAAATATTGCTATTGTTGGAGACAAAACCTGGATAGGTACTACGAAAAGCAGGGTTTTCTTTTCCCCGGATAAAGGAGCTACATGGGAAGTAATACAAACCCCAATAATACATAGCCAAGAAACCGAGGGGATCTATAGTATAGCCTTTGATGAAAATAACGTAGGTTTTGCAGTAGGAGGGGATTACACCAATCCTGACAACACCACTGCAAATAAAGCAATTACACAAGACGGAGGAAAATCATGGGAGTTAGTAGGCAATGAACAGTTACCGGGGTATAAAAGTTGTGTTCAGTTTATACCGAACTCTGGTGGTAAAGATTTGGTGTTGGTAGGATTTACGGGGATTTCCTATTCGGGCGATATGGGCCGTACCTGGAAAGAATTTTCAGGGGAGTCTTTTTATACACTGCGCTTTATTAACGATTCTATTGCCTATGCAGCAGGGAAGAACCGTATTGCGAAATTAACCTTTAAATAAAAAGAGGGTAGAAACCAGTTCTATCCTCTTTTTGACTAACATACGACTCCAACTTTAAGTCAACCCAAATCTAACTATACATAAACAACTTTGTAAAACCTTCCTACCTTCTGGTATCTAACCCCTTTATAGGCATAATACTTTCTGCCTTTTATATGTACAATTTTATGTCCTCTTGGCAATTTTCTAAGAGTAATGCCTCTGGGTGCAGCACATACAATATATTTCTTACCACTGTTTTTATACCAAATACCCGACGCAAAATGAAATTTCACACCTTTATGAACTACAAGGGCAGGTTTGTGTATAGTGGTTACAATAGTTCCGTGTTTTGGATACACTTTTACAACTCGTTGCGCAGTACTGGCCGTTAAGGCTCCTAAAAAGGCAACTATTACTAAGAACACTTTAAGATTTTTCATAACAATTAATTTAATGGTTTATACTTCTAAGACTGTTCTTTTAAGACATGGTTTAATGTAAAAGGAGGCTATTCGGCCTCCTTTTTGTTCGTTTTGTCTAAATCTTCTTGCTATTGTACGCTATTGCCTTCGTTGCTGTATTTGTTGCAGGAGTCTTCTTTTAAAATCCTCTTCTGCTTTAATTAACAAAAAAGTTTTCCTGGCAGAGATAAGACCAGACATTTTCTTTATAAAAGCACGGTTACGCTCCATCTTCTCTTTTTCCAATTCCAAAAATTCATCCATTAGACCATCAATTTGCTGATCGGACATTTGATCAAAATTTCGAAGTTTTCCACGAATATCATTCCGTTCTTTAATTCGTAAATTTTCTAAGGCTTTTTCATGTTCGTTATACACCGGCCAAAATACGGTAGCTTCTTCACTACTTAGCGAAAGCCGCTCGGTGATAAATGCGATTTTAAGGGATTTGATCTTTTCCCTGCCTGGCCTATTTTGCCCAACTACAAAATTGGTGACAAAAACAAACAGCATCAATACCCCTATTTTACTGATATTCTTCATCTAATTCTATATTTAATTCTTCTAAATCGTCTATGGAATCTTCTAAATAATCCATAATATTTTCATCGTTAACACCTGTCTCCATAAACTCATTTAAGTCTAAGGCTGTCACAGGAATAACTTCTGCAATTTCATAACTAGAGAAACCAATATCCCTGGTTTCGAAATACATCTCTATATCTGCGTTTGCCAGATCATCAAAAGTGATACTATTGGACCCATTCCATTGCAATCCAATTACGAGGACAAAGATAGCAGCAATAGATGCGGCAACTAACAGATGTTTTCTGTAAGCTCTTAAGGATATAACACGAGTTTCGGGAGTTGTCACTTTGGATAGCACTTCCTTTTGAACTTTTTCCATATACCCATCCGGAATGGTAAACCCATCTTTTTCCGGGATGACAGTACCTTCTTCGTTTTTGACACGATCTAATATGCGATCTGTGATCTGGTCGAAGTAGCCTTCAGGCGTTTTAAATCCGGTATGTTTTGGTATCTTTTTCATGGTTTAGGTGTGACTCATAATATATTAAATGGGTTAACTTTTTTGAAGATAGGCTTCTATCTTCTTAACTGCTAAATGGTACGAAGCTTTTAGTCCCCCTACCGACGTTTCTAATATTTCTGAGATCTCTTCATATTTTAATTCCTTATAATATTTCATTGTAAAGACCAGCTTTTGCTTTTTTGGCAAGGTAGCTATGGCCTTTTGTAATTTTAATTGGATTGCGTCCCCTTCAAAATACACATCTGCTTCCAAATTATTGGCGATATGTTCCTGTAATTCTTCGCTACTAACACCCAATTTTCTCGCCTTTGTTTTTAAAAATGTCAACGCTTCATTGGTTCCTATTCTATACATCCAGGAATATAATTTACTGTCGCCCTTAAACTTTTCAATATTCCTGTACACCTTTATGAAGGTATTTTGCAATACATCATCTGCATCGTCATGATCTAGTACAATTCTTCGGATATGCCAGTACAGGCGCTCTTTGTAGGTGTTTATTAGTACCTCAAAAGCTTTTGCTTGGGTCTCCTTTTGTTGTAACTCTTTTACGAGGGTTTCTTCGGCAATCAAAGTCAGCTTGTTATTCTTTTAAGACTACAGATTTTAATAAAGGTTTAAAACACCCAATTTCTGATGTATAAAAATAGGCATTAAAATTTTCAAGGGAAAGTTGTAGCAGCAACAGTTCAGTCCTACACAAATGACTGCATGGCCACTAATTTGTTATAGACACCTTTCTTTTTTAGCAGGGTATCGTGCGTCCCAGATTCTATGATTTTACCTTTTTCCAGCACTATAATGGCATCTGCATTTTGAATGGTAGAAAGCCTGTGAGCTATAACCAGGGACGTTCTATTCATCATCATTTTTTCCAGCGCCTCCTGCACCAGACGCTCGCTTTCGGTGTCCAAAGCTGAAGTGGCTTCGTCTAGAATCATGATAGGAGGGTTCTTTAATACCGCTCTGGCAATAGAAAGGCGTTGCTTTTGCCCCCCGCTAAGTTTATTGCCACTATCCCCAATGTTGGTATCATAGCCCTGTGGCAGCTCCATAATAAAATCGTGGGCATTGGCAATTTTCGCAGCTTCTGTAATTTCTTCATCCGTGGCATTTTCTTTTCCAAGGCCAATATTATTTCTAACGGTATCATTAAATAGGATAGAATCTTGTGTAACCAAGCCCATTAAACTTCTAAGCGATTTTTTAGAGACCTCTTTAATATTAGCATCATCTATTTTGATGGCACCTTTTTCTACATCATAAAAACGGGTAACCAGGTTGGCGATGGTGCTTTTACCACTCCCGGATTGTCCTACAAGAGCTACGGTAGTCCCCTTAGGAACCGATAATGAAAAATCCTCTAAAACCCATTCATCTTCATATTTAAAAGAAATATGCTCCATGGTAAGACTGGTCTCAAAGTTGTTTTTATTGATTGGATTAGAAATATCCCGGATAGGGTTTTCAGTTTCCAGTATTTCGAGGACCCGTTCGGCCGCTGCATTCCCTTTTTTGACCCCGTAGGAAGCCTTGCTGATAGCTTTTGCAGGAGTAAGAATATTGTAGGCCAATCCCATGTAGGCAATAAATGAAGAGGCGTCTAGCGTTTTATCTATCAATACCATTTTACCGCCAAACCACAACAATACGCCTATGACCAGGATACCCAGGAACTCTCCGGTGGGCGAGGCTAAATTTTGTCTGTTTAGTAATTTGTTTGAAAAATGAAAAAATCGTTCAGTAGAGGTGGAGAATGTTTTAAAAAACCGCGATTCTGCATTAAAAGCCTTTACAACGCGCAAACCACTGAGTGTTTCTTCTACGATCGACAAAAATTCACCTTGTTCTTTTTGAACCCGATCCGATTTCTTTTTCAAGGATTTTCCAATACGTGAAATAATAAAGCCGGCAATGGGAATAAATATGAAAACAAAAAGTGTCAGTTTAACACTGATGAAAAACATGACAGCAATCGTAAACACAATCGTAAGGGGTTCTCTTACGATGAGTTCCAAAATGGACAAAAACGAATGTTGAATCTCCAGTACATCTGACGTGATACGGGCAATGACATCTCCTTTTTTCTTCTCAGAATAAAAAGAGATTGGGAGGTCAACTATTTTTTGATACATCCTATTACGAATGTCCTTCAATACACCATTTCTCAAAAAGGTGATAAAGTACATGGCCAAATAATTAAATAAATTCTTGAGAAGGAATAGGATGAGCACCAACCCAATGACCAACACCAATCCTTTCATCTCATCTTCTCCCGAGTAAGCGGTAACACGGTAACTTATGTATTCCTGAAAATAGTCTTTCGCCTGTCCAATGCCCTCATAAACGGGTTTTGTATAGATCTTTTCGTTCTGATTAAATAGCACATCTAGCATTGGGATCAATGCGGCAAAAGAGAGCGCACTAAATAGCGCATACAGGATATTAAAAAAAATATTTAAAAAGGCGTAATTCTTATACGGACCCGCAAAGCGAAGGATTTTTTTGAAATAGTTCATTAATCCAGGTTCAGTTCGTTAAGAATGCGGGCCAGCTTATCATCTAGCTGATTAGTTACTTTTTTAAAGTCCTCTTTTGCAGCTAGTTTGGCATTTACGCTAAAATAAAATTTAATTTTTGGTTCTGTGCCGCTAGGTCTGGCTGCCATACGGGTACCATCAGCGGTGGTATAAATGAGCACATTAGATTTAGGTAAATCAATCGGAGTTACAATTCCAGATTTCAAGTTAGTAGAGGTAGCGGTATTGTAATCGTCCACCACAATAACATTGGATCCATCGAGAGATTTTACCGGATTTTCTTTGTAATCTTTCATCATTTGTTTAATCTCCTCGGCTCCTGAAATCCCTTTTTTGGTCAGGGAGACCAATTTTTCCTTATAATAACCATACTCAACATAACAATCAACCAATTGCTTGTAGAACGAACTGCCTTTTGCTTTTGCATCGGAAGCTATTTCACAGGCTAAGAGTGTTGATGTCACTGCATCTTTATCTCTGACAAAATCGCCCACCATAAAACCAAAACTCTCTTCACCGCCTCCAACAAAAAACTGATTTGGGAAATCAAAAATCATTTTGGCGATCCACTTAAATCCGGTTAGGCCGGTTTTGCACTCTACGTTATAGGAATTAGCCATGGCATGCATCATGGGTGTGGAAACAATGGTAGAGGCAATAAATTCATTTCCTGTAAAACCAGTTTTTTTACGTTGGTCTAACAAAAATTTGGTCATCAACACCATGGTTTGATTCCCATTGAGCAATTCCATATCCCCTTCTAAGTTCCGAACAGCAATCCCCAAACGATCCCCATCGGGATCTGTACCTATCACCATATCTGCCCCAATTTCCTGGGCTTTTTTCAGAGCTAATGTTAACGCTTCCGGTTCTTCGGGATTTGGAGAAACTACCGTTGGAAAATTACCATCGGGAACGGCCTGTTCTTCAATGATAGTAACATTTTTATATCCCGCTTTTTCCAGTACCTGAGGAATTACAGTAATAGAAGTACCGTGTAACGAAGTAAATACAATACTAAACTGGTCTTTTCCAGCTGCATTAAAATTTCCATTCTCCACAGATGCATTAATGAAAGCCTCATCTACTTCTTTATCTATTAAATGAATGGCCCCTTCTTTTGCTTTAAAATTGATGTCTTCATATTGCAGAGCGTTTATTTCGGCAATTATGGCTGCATCTTGTGGTGGTACTATCTGCCCACCATCTGTCCAGTATACTTTATATCCGTTATATTCCGGTGGATTATGGGAAGCTGTAAGTACAATTCCTGCATGGCAATTAAGATGTCGTACCGCAAAAGATAATTCAGGAGTAGTTCTTAGCTCCGAAAACAAGTAAACTTCGATATCGTTGGCCGAAAAAACCTCGGCAACTGTTCTTGCAAGCGTGTCGCTATTATGCCGGCAATCATAGGCAATAACCACCTTGAGTACTTCATTGGGATACACTTTCTTCAAGTAATTACTAAGTCCCTGTGTACTTTTGCCCAGCGTGTATTTATTAATTCTGTTGGTTCCAACGCCCATAATTCCGCGCATACCACCCGTTCCAAACTCCATATTTTTATAAAAACGGTCTTTCAACTCCTCCTGATCATTTGCGATAAGATGCTGAATGATGCGTCTGTGAGAGGAATCATGCTGAATTGAAATTGAGTATTAGTTGCTAAAATTACTAAGAATATTGCTTCTCAAGAGGGGTAAGGTTTATTTCTTTGGAAATCGTATACCTGGTTTCATTTTTTCTCGACCTCACCATAATTTCTCCTAAAAATCCGGCCAGGAAGAATTGGGTTCCTATGATCATGGCTGTAAGTGCAACATAAAATTGCGGACGTTCGCTAAGCAATCGGCCAAAAGGATTAATAAAAAGTTTATCGATCCCCAGATACAATGCAAATCCGGATCCTATTATAAACATCAGTACGCCAAGGGCTCCAAAGAGGTGCATGGGTCTTTTTCCAAACTTAGATACAAACCAGATGGTGATGAGATCTAAGAAGCCGTTGATAAACCTGTCGGCTCCAAATTTAGTTTTTCCATATTTCCGGGCCTGATGCTGTACGATTTGTTCCCCAATCTTACCAAACCCTGCATTTTTAGCCAAAACAGGAATATACCGATGCATTTCTCCAGACACCTCTATGGTTTTTACAACTTCTTTTTTAAAGGCTTTCAGGCCACAATTAAAATCGTGTAAACGCACCCCAGAGGTTCTGCGGGCTGCCCAGTTAAAGAGTTTGGAAGGAATGTTTTTGGTGAGTGCATGGTCGTAGCGTTTCTTTTTCCAACCAGAAACTACATCATACTGCTCCTTGACGATCATATCGATCATGGAAGGTATTTCTTCCGGATTGTCCTGAAGATCTGCATCCATGGTGATGATAATGTCGCCTGTGGCTTGCTTAAATCCGGCATGCAGTGCCTGCGATTTTCCAAAATTCTTTAAGAATCGAATACCCTTTACCGATTGGTTCCTACTGGCCAGTTCTGAAATAATTTCCCATGATTTATCGGTACTCCCGTCATCTATAAAGATGATTTCATATAAAAAATGATTGGATTGCATTACGGTTGCAATCCAATCATGGAGTTCTTTGAGCGACTCTTCTTCGTTCAGTAAAGGAATTACGATTGATATGTTCATAGAATACCGCGACTAATTCCTTTCAAAAGTACAATTTTACTTATTAATAGGCAGGCTTTGCTTTTTTGAATATGAGGCCACCAATTAGTCCAATAACCAATCCGATAATTATATTAAATATCAAAATGACAGGGTAACCAATCCAGAAAAATTTAACACTCATTTCTTTTTGTTGTTCTAATTGTTCCGGAGAAAGTTGTCCGGAAGCTTCAACTTCAGCTAATCTTGCTTCGGTTGCTTTTACTGCAAAATCAGGGTCGAGAACATTAGACAGAAGTAATAAATAAATCACTCCAATAATACCAGCTACTAATGCGATTCCTGCACCTAATTTTACGGCTTCACCTAATTTAAGAAAGCCACCATTGGCCTTCCTGTAACTATGAATACCCCAAAATGTAATTCCTACCATTAGAGCAATGTTAATTACAGTATTAATAGGATCTTGAGTAGTATGTGCATCAATGGTGAATAGCATAACTGCAAACGCAACACTTATTAATCCAAGTATTAATCCATAATTAAGTGAGAACTTCCCGATTTTAGGTTGATTTTCTTCCATTTTGTTTAGTTTAATAAATTAGTTAATCGTTAGTTGTAGTTTTGTGCAAAATGTTACAATAGCAAGGTACAAATTTTAAGAATGTTTTTTTGGCTTTCCTTTTGTGAATTCCTAAAAAAAATAGTTACATTTGCAGCCTGAAAAAAGAATGCCCATAAGCCAGTACCATGAGAAAAGGTATACACCCAGAGAATTATAGATTAGTAGCTTTTAAAGATATGTCTAATGATGATGTGTTTTTAACGAAGTCTACTGCAGATACAAAAGAGACCATTAAAGTTGATGGCGTTGAGTATCCGTTGATAAAATTAGAAATTTCAAGAACTTCACATCCGTTCTATACCGGGAAAGCCAAATTGGTGGATACTGCAGGTAGAATAGATAAGTTTAAGAACAAATACCAGAAATTCAAAAAAGAGGCAGCTCCTGCAGCCGAAGAGAAGAAAGAAAAGTAAAAATTTCTTGGTAGTACAAATATTGCAGCGCCCTCGATAGTTATCGGGGGCGTTATTTTTTTTAATTTTATCAAAAATCAGCATCTATGAACTATGTTCTTTTTGACAGTGAAGTACGAACTTCTTTGTTACCCTTTACTTTTACACGTCCTGTTGCTGAAATTCGGGTTGGAATATTGACAATCAGGGAGAAGTGGGAAAAGTTCTTAGGTACCGAAACTTCTTCCAAGACAGAGGACTATCTTAATGAGAAATATCCCTTAGAGTGGCAAGATGACAATATGATGATTAATGCATCATTTTTACCTACGCCTAAACTTATTGAGCAAATTCAACAATTAGGTAATGATGAAGGGATAAAGTATCAGGATCGATGGGTGGCTTATCGGGCTAAAGAAATTCCACAAGATCTGGAGGTTTCTATTACTGCTAAAGTTGAATTTGAAGAGAACCTCATTCAAATAAAAAATACCTGGGATATATTCTCTAGAAATGGGGAGGCCCTGCAGCAAGATTTTGATTTGCTTACCAAGGGGCGCGTAAGTGCTCCTATATCTAAAACGAATCACCTTATTCATGCCGAAAATATCTTTTTGGAAGAAGGAGCTAAAGTAGAATACAGTATTCTGAATGCTTCGGAAGGGCCTATTTATTTGGGAAAAAACTCAGAGATCATGGAAGGGAACATGATTAGGGGTGGATTTGCTTTATGTGAGCATGCGGTTGTAAAAATGGGTGCTAAGATTTATGGGCCTACAACAGTGGGGCCACATGGAAAAGTATGTGGAGAAATTAACAACTCCGTTATTTTTGGTTATTCTAGTAAAGGACACGACGGTTATTTAGGTAATTCTGTAGTAGGTGAATGGTGTAATTTAGGAGCTGATACAAATAATTCAAATCTAAAAAACAACTATACTGAAGTCCGATTATGGAACTATGATTCAGAACGTTTTGATCATACAGGTCTGCAGTTTTGTGGACTTATGATGGGTGATCATAGCAAGACGGCTATTAATACCATGTTTAATACAGGAACAGTAATTGGGGTAAACTGTAATATTTATACACCTGGTTTTCCCAGAAATTTTATCCCAAGTTTTAGTTGGGGAGGAGCCACAGGCTTCAGTACCTATCAAACATCCAAAGCATTTGAAGCGGCAGAAGTAATGATGGAAAGGCG
>CBDUCK010000032.1:0-18072 GCA_965365635.1 uncultured Muriicola sp. | reverse complement strand
GTTTATTACAAACGACGAAACCGGAAAAGACATCTTTGTTCACGCCTCAGCGTTAAATGGGGTAGAATTGAACGAAGGAGACAAAGTAGAATACGAAGAAGAAGAAGGACGAAAGGGAGTGGTTGCTGCACAAGTGCAAGTAATCAGCTAACAATATTTTATTTTGAAAAGTATCGAAACACCTTGAAAATTCAGGGTGTTTTTTTTTGCATGTAACCTTGCTCCAAAACCTAGTTTAAATTCCTTTTTTGAATAAAAAACTTTTTTAATAATGCAGAGGCTTCTTTTTCCAGAATACCCCCTTCAATCTTTGTTTTCGGATGTAATTGTGCTCCGGATGCCGCATAACCACGCTGTGGATCAAGGGCACCAAAGACAATCCTCGGAATTTGACTCCAATACAGCGCGCCAGCACACATCTGGCATGGCTCTAATGTTACATAGAGAGTGCAATCATATAAATATTTACCGCCTAAAAAGTTAGCTGCCGAAGTAATCGCCAGCATTTCAGCATGCGCTGTTACATCATTGAGTTGCTCTGTCTGATTATGGGCTCTGGCAATAATTCGGCCTTGTACCGCAATCACAGCGCCAATGGGTACTTCTCCCTTTTCAAAAGCCATTTCTGCCTCCTGAATCGCCTTCTTCATGAAATAAGCATCATCCAATAGTAATTCCATAGCGCCAAAAATACAATTTTCATACCATTCTCTTGGGGCATCAAAAATGAATTAATGTACCTTTGCCTCTTCTTATGAAGCTGTTAAACAACATAGATAATCCTAACCATTTAAGAGCTCTAACACCGGAAGACCTTCCGCTGCTAGCCAAAGAATTACGGAAATTTATCATCGATATTGTTGCTGCCAAGGAAGGCCACCTTGGAGCTAGTCTTGGCGTAGTAGAGTTAACGATTGCGCTGCATTATGTTTTTAATACCCCCTTAGATAGACTTATTTGGGATGTGGGCCATCAGGCCTATGGTCATAAAATACTTACCGGAAGGAAAGATATTTTTAAAACCAACCGGCAACTTGGAGGCATCAGTGGATTTCCAAATAGAGAAGAAAGTGATTATGATGCTTTTGGTACCGGCCATAGTTCTACTTCTATATCGGCCATTATGGGAATGGCTATAGCCTCCAAGTTAAAAGGGGATCACAACAAACAACATATTGCTGTTATTGGGGATGCCTCTATAGCCAGTGGAATGGCTTTTGAGGGTTTAAATCATGCCGGGGTATCCGATGTTAATATACTTATCATCCTTAATGACAATGCTATTGGAATAGACCCCAGTGTTGGCGCTTTAAAGAAATACCTAACCAATGTTAAAAAAGGCACAGCTAAAGAGGAAAATATCTTTGAGTGTCTAAATTTTGATTATTCAGGACCTATAGATGGCCATAATATTGAGGAACTTTTAGTAGAATTAACAAGACTGAAAGCATGTCGGGGCCCACGCTTACTTCATGTAATTACCACCAAGGGTAAAGGCTTGCAGAAGGCTGAAGAAAATCAGATTGTGTACCATGCTCCCGGGAAGTTCAATAAAGACACAGGAGAATTAATTTCGTCATCTCAAGAACATTTGCCGCCTAAATACCAGGATGTCTTTGGGCATACCTTGGTAGAATTGGCAAGTAAAAATGAACATATTATTGGGATTACGCCTGCTATGCCAACTGGCAGTTCTCTCAAATATATGATGGAAGAGTTTCCAGACAGAGCCTTCGATGTGGGCATAGCAGAACAACATGCAGTAACTATGGCGGGTGGTTTAGCAACCGAAGGACTGATTCCCTTTTGCAATATCTATTCTACCTTTTTGCAACGAGCTTATGATCAGGTGATACACGACATTGCCCTGCAGAACTTACCAGTAGTATTTTGTCTGGATAGATCAGGACTGGTAGGACAAGACGGCGCCACTCATCACGGTATTTTCGACATGGCCTTTTTGCGATGTATCCCCAATATGGTTATTTTTTCCCCTATGAACGAGTCTGAGCTTAGGAACATTATGTATACGGCTCAGCAAGGTATTACTCATCCTATTGCCATACGCTACCCAAGAGGTCGTGGCGTGTTAAATTCCTGGCGTACTCCCTTTGAAACTATCACCATTGGGACATCCCGGGAACTGGTGAAAGGCAGTTCAATTGCTGTGCTTTCTATCGGTCATATTGGGAATACGGTAACTAATGTACTAAAAACCCTCAACCATGCTTCCGAAGTAGGACATTATGATATGCGATTTGTAAAACCGCTTGATGAAGTGCAACTTCATACTATTTTTACTAACTATAGCGGAATTATAACCATTGAAGATGGCTGTAAAGCAGGCGGATTTGGGGGCGCTATCCTAGAATTTGCCAATTGTCATGGGTATACAAACAAGATAGAAGTACTGGCATTACCCGATGTTTTTCTGGAGCACGGTTCCATAGAAGAACTTCAACAAGTTGGACATATTGACTCTAATTCTTTAAAAAAATGCATAACCAGGTTACTTAATGAAGCTTCCTAAACTAACCGCCTTACTTTTATTATTACTCTGGGTAGTTGCCCCAACTAGCTATGGGCAAGATTCCATACCTCCTCCTCAGGAAGTAGATACCTCTATAGTAGATACCATCGTTATTCGATCTATCCAGAACAAAATTAAGATCATTCCAAGAGGTGTAAATCTTGTGAATCCTGTTGTTTCCTTTAAAAAAACAAAACCCCGATTAAAACGATTCAATAGTTTTAAGATGCCCTCTTTTTGGGTTTCTGAAAACAACCTAGGGCTAAATTTAAGCGAAGTCGCTTTTGTCAACTGGAATGCAGGGGGTGATAATTCAGTTTCTGCCTTAGGAAGCGTAAAATTTGTTCGCAATTATAAATTTAGATACGTACAATGGGATAATGATCTGGTGCTGCGGTTTGGTTTAAATGCTCAAGAAGGTCGGGAGCTCAGGAAAACAGAAGATGCCATTCGTTTTTCTTCTACTTTTGGTTATAGAAGAGACACCTTAAGTAATTGGTATTATTCGGCAAAAGTGAAGTTTAACACACAATTAGCTAATGGATTTAAGTATCCCGACCGTTCCACGCCTATTTCCAGATTTATGGCCCCGGGTTACCTCTTTGTTGGAGCGGGTACCTCCTATATCACTGAAGACAACAGATTCAATCTATATATTTCTCCCCTTACCCAAAAAGCGACGTTTGTTCTAGACCAGGCTTTAGCTAATGAAGGTGCCTTTGGAGTTGAAAAAGCGGTAGTAGATGCCAGTGGGGCCATTATTAAGGAGGGTAAAAACAAATTTATAGAACTCGGTTTTTTGATAAATAATTCATGGACAACTACAGTTTCAAAAAACGTTGAAATGGAACACAAAGTAAGTTTGTACACAGATTATCTGCGTTCCTTTGGAAATATAGATCTCGATTGGGAGTTAAACTTTAAATTCATCGTAAATGAACATATCAATGCTAATTTGGAAACGCAAATCATTTATGATGATGATATTCTTTTTGATAGAATCCTGGCAGATGATGGCTCTGTGCTTACCCCAGGGAGGCCCAAATTACAATTCAGGCAATTATTAGGCATTGGACTCTCGTATAATTTCTAGAGCTGTCTTCCTTGAATTTTATTGTGAATGTGCACCGCTGCACTATCCGATAAACTAGCCACATAACACGAACTATTCAATAAAATAGCATACAAAGAACCTTCTGTAGTACGGTATTTGGGAGGTAAAGTGGTAATTAAAAGACGGTCATAATTGGTCGCATTCCCCAATTTACTGCGTACAAGGGCATTGGTATATCCTTCCAAAATATCTGCTATAATGCGGTACCCCGCAATCTCCTTTTCGATAACTTCCTGAGACCGGTATATTTTTTCGGCGCTTAAATTCAGAATATCCTTAATCTGTGCGCTATAGTTGCTTTTATCTAACAGCGCTGTGTTAAAATTCCCCTCCAAAATAGCTGTCTCGTTTTCAATAAAAATAGTTACGGCATCGCCAATCAGGGTATTAATAGCCAGTGCTCTTAAGTAACTTAGCCGGTCTTCCATATGGGCAAGGCCATTATACTTTTTGGTGTTGATGGTGTCCTTAACCAAATTAATCAAATATTCCAGGGCGTATTCTTCCGAAATTAATTCTAAATTAATTCCATCCTCAAAATCAATAATCGTATAACAGATATCATCCGCGGCCTCTACCAAATACGTCAGGGGATGTCGACAATAGCCAAGGTCTGCTCCCTTTCTGGTAGGAAGCAGTCCCAGTTCTTCCGCCACCTCGGTAAAAAAGGGTACATCGCTCTGGAAACATCCATATTTCTTATCGGCTATATGGTTTGTTGGTTTTTTTGGGAGCGATTCTTTGGGATACTTTATAAAGGCTCCAAGAGTTGCATAGCTAAGGCGCAATCCTCCATCAATACCTTCTCTAGACTCGGTTAATATTTTAAATCCGTTGGCATTTCCTTCAAAATCTACCAGATCCTGATATTCTTTTTCTGACAACTCTGACTGGTATTTCGTTCCCGCCCCACTCTTAAAAAACTCGCCTATCGCCTTTTCCCCACTGTGCCCAAAAGGAGGATTTCCAATATCGTGAGCAAGGGAAGCCGCTCCTACAATAGCTCCAAAATCGTTAAACTGGTATCCATGTACTTCCTTTAAATGTGGATACTTGGAAAGAAGTTTTTTTCCAACAATGCGTCCTAAGCTTCTACCAACCACAGAGACTTCCAAACTATGGGTAAGGCGCGTATGTACAAAGTCGGTCTTGGAAAGTGGAATCACCTGGGTCTTATCCTGCAAACTTCGAAAAGCCGAAGAAAAAATAACCCTGTCATAATCCACTTCAAAACCCAAACGTGTTTCGTCTTGCTCTTTTCGCAATCTTTTATGGGCGTCCCCATAGCGCTTCAATGAAAGTAATTGTTCCCAGTTCATAGTTTTAAAATTGATGCAAGATACAGTTTTTCCCATCCTAAAAAGTAAGCCATTTTCGATGGCGTAACAATTTCTTTACCTCCTAACAATTTGCTAACATAAACGCAATATATGTTTAACACTGGACTAACACATCCTTTACAACACAGTGCGTTATTTGCACTCAGAAATGAAAAATAAATTAATGAAAAATTTATTCTCTCTACTTTTTCTTTTTATTGTTGGCGCTCTAGGTGCCCAGGAAACTGGAAGTATTGTTGGTTTGCTGAGTGATAAGGAAATGAGTAACCAACCACTGCCTTTTGCCAATGTAATTATAAAAGGAACTGCCAAAGGAACCACATCAGATTTCGACGGTTTGTATGAGATTCAAAATGTTGAACCCGGCACGTACATATTGGTCTTTAGTTTCTTGGGATACGAAACCTTGGAGATTCCCAATGTAATTGTAGAAAGCGGGAAGGTTACCGAGGTAAATACAGAACTTGGTGCAGGAAGCGTTTCTCTAGAGGAAGTTGTTCTTACTACATCGGTAGCAAGAAATTCGGAAATAGCCTTATTACTAGATCAGAAAAAGGCGCTTGAAATTAAAGAGGCCATAAGCGCAGAGTCGCTAACCCGCAAGGGGATAGATGATGCGGCCGCGGCCGTGGCTCAAATATCAGGAATCTCCAAACAGCAGGGGTCTAGTGATGTATATGTTCGTGGATTGGGAGATCGTTATCAAAGTACGACAATGAACGGCCTTTCCCTCCCCTCTAATAATGTAAATAAAAAGAACATAGATCTCGATCTCTTTTCATCTAATATCATCGAAAACATTTCGGTAAGTAAAGCTTATACTCCCAGTTTTTATGGTGATTTTTCAGCAGGTAATGTAAATATTGATTCTAAAGAGTATGTGGGTAACGGGTATATGGAAGTATCTTTGGGAAGTGGTGTAAATACGAATGCGGCTGGGAGTGATTTTGTCCGAAGTGAAGGAACCAGTTTTTTTGGTTTTTACAACCGTTATGACAACGATCCCTTTGCTATTATTATTTCGCATGGTGTTGAGCCAGAGAGTACTTCGAGCCCAACTAATATTTCAGGTGCCATTGAAGGCGGATATTCTATTACCCTTTCTAAGAAATCTAGACTTAGCTTTTTTGGTATGGCCAGCTTTAGCAATGGTTTTGAATTTCGTGAAGGGCCCGCCCTGGATTTTACAAACGATATTAAAGTTCGTTTTCCCAATGTGGAAGAATACGCCTATAGCAGTACTACAACTGCCATGGGTAATATCTACTTTCGTATTAACGAAAGGAATAAAATTAAATTTAGCTCCTTATTCGTAAACAGTGCAACGGATGCAGTAGGCTATTATGGAATAGGCGGACAAGGGTTTAACAGAGATGGCTTTAGTAATAATGGCGATGGGGGTTATTTCCAATTAAACGTGCAATTTAATCAGGATATGATCTTTGTAAATCAGCTAAATGGTTCCCATGCCTTTGATGATAAATGGGGGATAGATTGGGGTATTGGTTTTAACAAAGTATTCTCGGATGAACCAGATAGAAAACGAATTTCTTTAGAGGATTACCAATTTTCACTAGATAATGATCCTACTACAAATCCTATTTTTTATGACAATATCGCATTCGACAATCAACGCTATTTCCAAAGCGTAGAAGATGATGAACTCAACAGCTATATTAATCTAAGTAATAAGATTTCTGACAAGGTTACCCTAAACTTTGGATACAATGGGCGGAGAAAAGAACGTCGTTTTAATAACTGGCGCTACGGGTATTTAATTGATGATAAAAATGCCAACCCCATAACAGACCTTACCAACCTGGATGACTTCTTTAATGTTTCTAACATTAATATTCCTGATGGTTCCGGACTATGGGATTTGTTTATAGTTAGGAATCCTCAAAATTTGGATATAGGGCTTATCAACAGACCCCAGGTATATGAGAATACCTATACTGGAAATTTAGATGTACATGCGGGTTATATATCTGCAGAATTAAAATTGAGTGATAAGTGGTTACTAATTCCAGGGTTCCGTATTGAAGCCTACAAGCAATCTATTGTATATGATGTGATCAATCCAATACCCACAGATCCGGGATTCAGAGATGGTTATGAAAACATTTATCTGCCTAGTTTAAACGTACGATACGCCCTCACAGATGATGCTAATCTAAGATTTTCCTTTAGTAAAACTGCCTCTTTTCCCGAATTTAAGGAAGCTGCTAATTTCGTTTATGAAGGCGTTACCCAGCGCGTTGGTGGTAACCCAGACCTTTTGGGTAAACCAGACGGCACGGGGCCCATATTATCCGAAATCTTTAATTACGATCTTAAATATGAATGGTTTCCTAACCGAGGGGAACTCATTTCTGTAGCAGCATTTACCAAAATAATTAATGACCCTGTAAACAGAGTTGTGGCTACAGATGCTACAGGAAATCAGCGCTATTTCAGAACCGGAGATCAGGCCAACGTATACGGTGTGGAAGTGGAAATCCGAAAAAATATACTTACAAATGCTCAAGAAAAAGGGGTGTTGTCTTTCGGAGCCAACGCGGCCTATACCCACACAGAACAAGATCTTAAAACAGTTTCCACTTCCGATGGGTTTACCTTTGGTACATCGTTTGCTGACAGAACCACGGATGAGTTGGAGGGTGCTTCCCCAATTATTGTAAATGCCGACATAAATTATAGCCCCGAATTTAAGAACTATAAACCGCGAGCCACATTAGCGTATTCCTATTTCTCAGATCGTATCTATGCCTTGGGTAGTGGAAACCTGGGTAACATAGTAGAAAAAGCGGTGCCAACTTTAAACTTTGTTTGGAAAAATGCTTTTGGAGAAAATTTTGAAGCGGATTTTTCCATTAAAAATATCCTGGATCCAAATATATCATTGGTTCGGGAAAACACCGGCGTTGAAGATACAAATCCTTTAGTCCAGGGTTTTGTTAAGGACGGGGATGTTACTTTACGTGAATACAAACGAGGCATGAATATAGGCCTATCCCTTAAATATAAATTCTAATTAAACTAAAAAAAATGAAAAACAACTTTCTATTATTTGGTATCATAGCCTCACTTGTAATATCCTGTGAGAGCGATGATACTGCAGATATTATTATCAACGATAATAGTGTCATAAACAATATCACCAACAATGAAGGTGATACTGAAAATCCCGGAGCCACCACGGTAAATCTAAGTGGTGTATATCTTGAAGACTTAACTTTGGACGCCGCAAATGACTATATCATTACCGGGCCTGTTCTAATGAGTGCCGGAACAACATTAACTATCCCGGCGGGTATCACAGTAAAAGCACAGCCCGTTGGGGTTAATGCCTATATTGCTATTCAGCAAGGGGCACAGATAAATGCAGTTGGGACCAGTACAGATCCTATTATCTTAACTTCTAATTCCAGCAACCCATCTTCAGGGGATTGGGGAGGTTTGGTGATTTGTGGTGCTGCCCCAATTAATTCAACCATTGATGGTTCTACAGATACTTCCACTTCAGAAGTAGGGGGCCTTTCCTATGGTGGAAATACCCCTGCCGATGATTCTGGTTCACTACAATATGTGCGAATAGAATATGCCGGGGGTGCTATTGATGGAAATGCAGAGTTAAACGGACTATCTATGTACGGGGTAGGTAGTGCTACTACTATTGACTATGTTGAAATTTATGAAGGTTCTGACGATGGTATTGAATTCTTTGGAGGCACTGTAAACGCAAGTCATCTTGTGGTAGTAAATGCTGAAGATGATTCTATTGACTGGACAGAAGGATTTACAGGATCCTTAACCGACATCTATGTGCAGCATGGAGCATCACACGATAAAGCTTTTGAATGCGACGGATACAATACAGATTTTAGTAATGAAGCCGGATACTTTTCTGGTCCTCGTGTTACTAATGTTACTATTATTGGTGCCAATGACGGGAGTGAAGCCATTCGTTTGCGTGCCGGTACACAAGGTATTTTTACGAACATAGTTCTTACAGATTTTGATGAAGCTTTTGATCTGGATGGCGATACCGGTGATAATCCAACGGGGCAAGGTGTTCTAGATGGCGTACTTGGAATCACCGACGTAACCTTCAATAATATCGTAACTAAACTAAAAAACGATACCGGGTTTACGTTCACAGAAGCAGATTTTATCTCTGGTGACGGTAATGGTACTGGTACCGACGTTGCCACCTGGGGTGCTGGCTGGACAACCGGTGTAAATTAAATAATACATCCTGTATGTTATATATGAAGTCCTGCTTTTAGCAGGACTTTTTTATTGTTAATTAGGTTACCAAATCTTAATATGTGCGTAACCTTAGTTTTACATTCATTTATTTCCTTTGCTTCAGAAATTAAACTACTAATGAAGCATCTAACTTTACTCGGCGCGTTACTTTTTGCCGGCTTACTGTTCTCACAAGAAACTGGTATAGTTGCAGGGACCATTTTAGACAAAGAAGTCTTTAACGAGCCATTAATTTTTGCTGACATCCACTTAAAAAATACGACTAAGAAAGTACAGACCAATTTCCGTGGTAATTTTGAAATAACCGATGTAGATCCAGGCACCTATACAATGGAAATAACCTACTTAGGCTACGAAAAAGTAGAAATTCAGGTTAAAGTGGAACAAGAAGGGGTTACAAGAATAATTCAAGAGTTATCTGCGAAAAAATTGAGTTTGGAAGATATGGCTACTCTCGTCACTGCCAAAATAACCGACAAGACTTCAGAATAGCCCAGGAGAACATTTTTAAATCAATATCGGTTTATTCTAAAAAGGAACATCCCGCTGAATAAGCGGGACGTTCCTTTTTAGAATTAGTAAAAACAATTATTTGTGATTGTCGACTAGTTGTCTTTTACTTTTAACACCATTTATACTGGCTATGGTATTTTTACTGTATTCCACCTTTTTCATGGTACTGTCGGACCAAAATACCCATGTTCCTGTTCTTAGACCCTTCTCGTATGATCCCTGAGCAATTTTTATCCCATCTTCATTATAACTCACCCACTCCCCATGTAACTTACGGTCTAGGTTAAATGTTCCTTCCTGGCTTACAACCCCATTTTCATGATAATAAACCGCTTCAATTAAACCAGTTTCTTCATTTAACGTTAACTCTTTATCTTTTTGGCTATAGGTGCAAAAGACCGTCAACATTACAAACAATCCTAGTATATTCTTCTTCATGGCACTTATAATTTGTATTCTATAACATAAAATTACTGCTTTTTAACCCTAATTCAATGTTAAGTTTACAATTATTTTACATTGTTAACGTAACAATCTGACAATATAGTATTTACACACCACCCATTTTACCAATAAAAATTAATAATAACTTAATAGTTTGGTTACATTTAAATCATTTTATTCAATAACCTTTGCTGGGTGTTTAAACACAAAAATTAGGTGATTCATATAATTTATTAGTTTTTGTCGACTAATTATTTTGAATTCTTTATTTAACTGCCTTTGGCCAAGGCAGTTTTTTTGTTTTTATGATAATATTAACTTAACGTTCAAGTAACATTGAAGGTAGTACTTTGTCCTCGACAAAAACTAATATTGACATGAAAACCAATCTTCTCGCCTTAGGGCTTATCGTCTTCTCTCTTTTTTCATTACAAGCTCAGGAAACAAATGCTCCTGCCTTTGGAAAGGGCCTATTTAATTTAGTAGGAAAGGATAGTACATGGACCATGAAAGTTGCTACCAGAATGCAATTTTTAACCATTGCGGAATGGTCAGAGGACGACAACAGCGGGTATGGAGATCCGGAACAAAACTTTTTAATACGACGAGCACGTTTAAAATTCGACGGTTTCGCTTATAGCCCCAAACTAAAATATAAGATAGAGCTGGGTCTTTCCAATAGAGATATTTCTGGCGCCTCTGAATTTACCAGAAATACGCCACGTTACATTCTCGATGCCGTGGTAATGTGGAATTTTTATGGGAACTTCGAACTTTGGGCAGGACAAACAAAACTGCCTGGGAATATAGAAAGGGTAATTTCCTCCGGGAACTTACAACAGGTAGATCGTTCGTTGGTTAACAGCCGATTCAATATAGATCGTGATGTAGGGTTTCAGCTAAGGCATCACTTTAATCTAGCAGAAAATTTTCTTGTTCGCGAAAAATTTGCTTTCTCACAGGGTGAAGGTCGTAATGTAACCGAAGGGAATCTAGGAGGGCATCAGTATACCGGTAGAGTCGAATTTTTACCCTTTGGTAAATTTCAAAGCAGCGGCGATTACAGTGGTAGCGATCTCAAACGCGAAGCAAAACCCAAACTTATGTTTGCTGTTAATTATGACATCAACAAAGATGCTGTTAAAACCAGAAGTAACCTCGGTTCTTACATGAGGAATGATGTGGGATTGTACGAGACGACTATCAACACGTTTTTCTTCGATGGCATGTTTAAATATAATGGGTTTTCTTTTATGTGGGAATATGCAGACAGAGATGCGGATGATCCTATTGCTAAAAACTCGGATGGTACAGCCACCGGAGCTATAGTTCAGGTAGGTAATGGGTTAAACCTTCAATCGGGTTACTTACTTAAAAGCAATTGGGAAGTTTCCGGGCGCTATACCAATATAAAATTGGATGAAAACATCACGGGGGTAAGCCCTCAAACACAATACACTTTGGGGCTGTCTAAATACATTGTTGGACATAAATTAAAAGTTCAAACAGATTTAAGTTATCTTTCGAATGATGGAGGCTCAGATGAATTGATGTACAGACTACAATTGGATGTTCATTTCTAACATAAAAACATAACTATTACGTAACATAATAGAGAAAGTTACTTTAGATATTTACAAACTATTTATTATTAGATATTATGGATAATATTTACTTTATAATGATCATTGCCCTGGCAGTTTTGGCAGTTGCTGATTTAGTAGTTGGTGTCAGTAATGATGCGGTTAATTTCCTGAATTCGGCCGTTGGCTCTAAAGCTATTTCTTTCAGGACCATCATGATCGTAGCTAGTTTAGGTATTGCCTTTGGAGCTATTTTCTCGAGTGGTATGATGGAAGTGGCCCGAAAAGGCATCTTTAATCCCGGGGAATTTTATTTTAATGAGATCATGTTCATTTTTATGGCGGTAATGATCACCGATATCCTGTTGCTCGATTTCTTTAATACCCTTGGGATGCCTACCTCTACTACAGTTTCCATTGTATTTGAATTATTAGGTGCAGCGGTAGCAATGTCCTTAATTAAAATTGGTGCCAGCGGAGGTGAGTTCTCTGATGTCGTAAACTACATTAATACCTCTAAAGCCCTTCAGATTATTTCCGGTATTCTGCTATCCGTAGTGGTAGCATTTTCTATAGGTGCTTTTGTCCAATGGATCTCCCGTTTGTTATTAACCTATAATTATGAGCGAAAAGCCAGATGGGTAGGAGCCCTATTTGGAGGTATTGCATTATCAGCAATTACCTATTTTATATTTATGAAAGGAATTAAAGGCACCCCTTTCGCCGGAGAAAGTTATGACCTAATTGGAGGTATGAAGATTAGCGCTTTTCTGGAAAGCCAGGTCTATTCAATTATTGCTGTTAGCTTTGTTTTTTGGTCACTTTTGTCCTATCTGTTAATAACCCTTCTTAAATCCAATATTTATAAACTTATTATTGGTGTCGGCACCTTTGCGTTGGCATTGGCGTTTGCAGGAAATGACCTGGTTAACTTTATTGGGGTGCCTATTGCTGCCTACCAGTCATATGAGGCCTGGAGTGTTTCCGGAGTGGCTGCCAATGAATTTAGTATGGGTGTCTTGGCTACCAAAGTACCTACGCCAACCATTTTGTTATTCATTTCAGGAATGGTAATGGTTGTTACTTTATGGTTTTCTAAAAAAGCACGTTATGTTGCGGATACCGAAATTAATTTAGCCCGGCAAGATGAAACAAAAGAACGATTTGAACCCAATATGCTCTCTCGCTTGTTCGTTCGATTTACACTAATGGCATCGGAATATACGGCTACCGTTGTTCCAAATTCTATTTTGAAGAAAGTAGATAATAGATTTAAAAAACCTGTAATCACCCTGGAAAAAGGGAAGGTTCACGAACTCCCAGCATTTGATATGGTGAGAGCGGCCGTCAACTTAATGGTTGCAGGCATCCTGATCTCTATCGCAACTTCGTATAAATTACCGCTTTCAACAACCTACGTTACCTTTATGGTTGCCATGGGTACCTCACTTGCGGATAGGGCATGGGGAAGTGAAAGTGCCGTGTATAGGGTAGCAGGAGTACTTAATGTAATTGGAGGTTGGTTCCTAACAGCTATCATCGCCTTTTTAGCAGCCGGTGTTATACTTTCTATCATTAGTTTCGGCAAAGGAACTGCAGTAGGAATATTATTGTTTGTTGCCATTTTATTGCTGGCAAGAAATTACATTTCATACAATAAAAAATCCAAAGCCATACTAGCGGAAGATAGATTGGTAAAAGCAGAAAGTAGCTCTATACAGGGTGTTATTTCGGAAAGTTCTACGAACATTTCTAACGTAATGAAACGGAGCAGTAAACTGTATAGAAATAGTATCGAGGGCCTTGCGAAACAAGACTTGGATAAATTAAAAAAGAATAAAAGTAATGTCGTAAAACTATCCGACGAAATAGATGACCTGCGAGATCACTTATTTTATTTTATTAAAAATTTAGATGATACCAGTGTGGAAGCCAGTAATTTCTATATTAATATTTTAAGCTACTTAACGGATATTTCGCAGTCGCTAGAGTATATTACAAAGATCAGTCACAAACACGTTAATAATAACCATAAGAAATTAAAGTTCAACCAGATTAAAGAACTTATGGAAATTAATGACGAACTAGAATCGCTTTTTAGCAGAACCAAAAAAGCCTTTGATAATGGTTCTTTTGAAGAAATAGGAGAGATTCTTATGCTTAAACAAGACTTATATAAATCTGTTTCGGATAAAATTGAAACACAAATTACCCGTACTAGGTCAGAAGAATCGAGTCCTAAAAACACAACCCTCTATTTCTCTTTATTGTTAGAATCCAAAGATCTTATAGAAGAAGTAATGAATCTTTTGGAACTGTATTATCAAAAACACGATAAAACAGTACAAGCCCCTCCGTTAGGAGAATAACAATACATAAAGAATACTAATTTTTCTTAGGCGACTACTTCCATTGGAGCACTTTGCTCGGGAGTAGTCGCTAATAAGGTGTCTTTTCGGCAATACAATAATTCTGCTACCGTAATAAGATTGGAAAGCAACTCTTTCACATTATCATGGTCGTTCACCAGAGAGGAGGCCATATCTGTAGTAATGAGTTCTTCCCTAATTAAATGATCTATTTCTACATTATGCTTCTCTAATTTCTTTTCTACTTTATCTTTAAGCTGCGAGAGCTTAGTTTGATAGGCCTCAACATCTACCTCATCACCAACGGTGTATATGTTTCTCAATACCTGAATGGTTAACTTTCGGAATTCATTGTATTCTTTCTTTATGTGTACATTCTTTGAAACAGAATAGGTGGTAACATTTCTATTTAATTCGCCTACATCGCCAATAATTGTTACCATTCTCCTATTTGCCAGCTTAATTTCCATAATGCGTTTGTTTTGCTGTTCAGAAACTTTCAGGATACTTTGTGCTGTAGTGGCATACCTGATGATTTCTCCGTAAATAGTCTTTACCTTGCTAAGGTATAACGCGCGTACATCTGTTTTAAAATCCTCATATGATTTTTTGACTACTTTCTTCGCCTTTAATTCTGACCTTATATCTTCTCTATGAATATTGAGTGCATGTGTAACAATCTCAAATATGGCATTTTCAAAAAGGTATTTAGATTCATTTACCAACGAAGCAATGACGGTTTCCGGATACTTCAACACCCCTTTATTTAAAAATTTGGGTTCCTCTATAGCCTTTTCTGGCTCTACCGGTTTAGGCACCACCCGTTCTACAATTTTTCCAATTGGTTTAATAAACCAAACAAGTAAGAAAGTATTCAACACATTAAAAAATGTGTGGAACATCGAAATTGCCACAGGGATAGCCGCAGCACTTAGGTAGGGCGATTCGCTCCCCAGGCGCATCGTAACCCAGCTAATCATCTTTAAGAAAGGGTAAAATAACACGAGCATCCAAAAAACACCCATCAAATTAAAAATGAGATGGGCCCTTGCCGTTCTTTTGGCCTGATAATTGGCGACAATAGCTGCCAAATTTGCTGTTATAGTGGTCCCAATATTTTCACCCAGGACCATCGCTGCTGCCAACTCAAAAGGAATCCATCCTTCTGCCGTCATAATCAACGTAAGCGCCATAGTGGCGCTCGAAGACTGAATGACTACTGTAAGTATAGTTCCAATGAACATAAACAAGATTACAGAGCCAAATCCCAGATCGGTATATCTATTAAGAAACTGAAGAATTTGGGGATTCTCATTGATATTGGGCATGGCCTCTTTCAAAAATTGTAGCCCAATAAATAAAATTGCAAAGCCTATTATAAACCCACCCCAATTTTTATAATCTTCCTTTTTGGAAAAAGTAAATAAAAATCCAAATCCAACCAATGGAAGTGCAATAGTACTCATGCTCACTTTGAAACCTAACAGGGTAATTAACCAGGCAGTAACAGTAGTTCCGATATTAGCTCCCATAATTACACTAATAGACTCTGTTAAGGTTAACAGAGATGCATTAGAGAAGCTAACAACCATTAAAGTTGTTGCGGAAGAAGACTGTATGATAGCAGTAATTAAAAATCCGGTGCCAATTCCAAAAACCCGATTTGCCGTCATAGAAGCCAGGATACCCCTCATTTTATCTCCCGCTAAAAGTAACAAGGCATCGCTCATTACTTTCATGCCAAAAAGAAACAGCCCTAAGGCTCCAATTAATTGCATTATTTCCCCAAAACCATAATTCATAATTATTATTTCGTATTAGCAGCTTCTAAAAGATTACAGGTAATTTAAAATAAATTTAGGAACTTGTGCTACAATAGCCGAATCTTAATCTTATAAAGTATGCGAAACTATTTCACACTGTCTCTTTTTTTGTTCTTTGGTGTTATTGTATTTGGGCAATCCTTAACCGCTGAGGAGCTGCTAAAAAAATCTATAGCTTTTCATGACCCAAACGAGGTATGGAATACATTTAGTGGCAGTTTAACTATTACCGCTACAAGACCTGATGCATCAAACAGAATAAGTAGGGTTACCCTGGATCATCCTTCTCAATATTTTTCCATGACCGTAATACAGGATGGGACAGAAACCACCCAAATGCTGAAAAAAGGAATATGCTCATATACAGTAAATGGAAGTGGCGAATTTTCAAAAGAAGAAAAAGAGAAATTTCGCCTTAGCTGCGAAAGAACCCATATGATGAGAAACTATTATTCCTATCTCTATGGCTTACCCATGAAATTAAAAGACCCGGGAACTGTTCTAGATCCCACTGTGTACAATAAGACTTTTAAAGGAAGTCAGTATCTGGCTGTAAAGGTTACCTATGATGCGGAAGTAGGGAAAGATACCTGGTATTTCTATTTTAACCCCGCCACTTTTGCACTAGAGGTATATCAATTTTTTCATGATGAAACCAAGAACGACGGAGAATATATTTTACTGGATGGCCTCATGGATATACAAACAATGAAAATACCTCAAAGCAGGGCCTGGTATACCAATAAGGACAACACTTTTTTAGGAGCAGATCTCCTTACAGCTGCAGAATAGATAAAGTAATTTTCTCGAATTTATTATAGCTTTTTTTCATACTATTGGCTGTTGCCTCCATATTTTTTAATATTGCTTCCCGCCGGTAAATCAACCTGATACAGATCATTTCAAACAACTGGGCTTAAGACTACATTTACGGACCGTAATTACTGAATAAGGCATGTTTAATTTTAAACTCAAGTATCATGAAAAAAATAATTATTGGTTTATTAGCTCTTGGCCTTACCACCCAAGCCTTTACCCAGATAACGAAGGTAGAAAAGTTATCAGAAGTGGTTCTAAGACCTGCTAATTACAAGTATCTTAATGCCACCGATAATAGAACTGCGGCTATTCCCGTTAAAATGTTAGAACGAAAAGTAGCTGCCTATGATGTTACAGAACAAGAGTATTATCAAGATGATTATGACTTTTACACTGTTTCATTTTTTATCCCTGATGGTAAAATAGTTGCCGTTTATGATGATGAAGGTGTATTAATGAGAACCATTGAAAAATTTAAGGACATAAAACTTCCAAATTCTATTCAAACCGCGTTGTACGATCGTTTTCCTAACTGGACAGTGGTTGACGATGTCTATAGAGTAACCTATAGTGAAAACAAAGGCGTAAACAAGACCTACAAACTTAAGCTTAAAAACGGCGATAAAATTATGAGGGTTAAAATGGATGAAAATGGAGAATTCCTATAAGATCTTTCGTTTGACTTTCAGCTTTATTTAGTGATAGTAACTTAAGGGGAAAAAGGTTCTGTCTAATACAGAACCTTTTTTTATGGAAAGCATTGCAAATAATTTTAACGGTAAAAATTCATCTCATCCATATACTTCCATACCGCCTCTGGTAACATTGGCTTAATATTTTTCCCCGCTCTATGATTCTTTCGAATAAAAGTTGAGGAGATCTCCATAATTGGAGTATTTACCCGGTGTATCGACGGGTGATCTTTAAACTGTTTCGAAATAATCCCGTCTGAAATTCTTGGATACACATAAATATCATGATTATTTAGAATTTCTTCATAATTCTTCCATTTGTGAAACCCTTTTAAATTATCCTCGCCCATTAGTAATGAAAAAGCATACGCACGTCCATATTTTTCGGCCAGATGAACTAATGTATGGATGGTATAGTTAGGCTGAGGTAAATCAAATTCTATTTTGCTTGCCTTTAATTTTGAATACTCTTTTGTGGCTTCATAAACCATCTGGTAGCGATGGTTATTATCAAGGAGTGTATTTTTGATTTTAAAAGGGCTTCGTAATCCGATACAGCTTGGTCTGTTCCAA
>CBDUCK010000031.1:0-18149 GCA_965365635.1 uncultured Muriicola sp. | reverse complement strand
TACCAGAACAAATACCTAAGGCGAAAAGATTCTATTTTCAATATTAAAACCGATGATAAAATCCGCGGATTACAGTTCGATTTTGAACTGGAAAAGAAGCAAGATGAAATAGGGCTTTTGGAAATAAAAGGGGAAATCGCAGAATTACAGGTAGAGCGACAGAAATATGTCATTTATGGGAGTATCTTATCACTTATTTTAGTGTTTGTCCTTGCCGTGGGTTCCTATAAACGGTATAGGTATGTGAAGAAAACGAACAAGATCATTGAGCATGAAAAGGAAAGGTCTGAAAAACTATTACTGAACATCCTCCCTGAGGAAACGGCATTGGAATTGAAAGAAAAAGGCAAGGTGGCAGCCAAGAGGTTCGAATCGGTTACCATCCTCTTTTCAGATTTTAAAGGGTTTACCAGTTATGCACAAAACCTTTCCCCGGAGATTCTTGTTAAAAGTGTGGATTACTACTTTTCCAAATTCGACGAGATCATGGACAAATACGATCTGGAAAAGATAAAGACGGTAGGCGATGCCTATATGTGCGCCGGAGGCTTGCCCTTCCCAACAACAGACCACCCTTTTAAAATGGTACAGGCGGCCTTTGAAATTACACAGGTGATGGAAGATCTAAAAAATAATCCTGTGGAAGATATAGTCCCGTTTGAAGTGCGTATTGGGATTAATACTGGCCCTGTAGTGGCCGGGGTGGTTGGTCTAAATAAATTTGCCTATGATATCTGGGGCGATTCGGTAAATGTAGCTTCCCGCATGGAATCTATGTCAGAGCCGGGTCGAATTAATATTTCCGAGAGTACCTACGAAATAATAAAAGAAGTTTACGAGTGCGAGGCACGGGGAGAGGTGCATGTTAAAAACAAGGGGAATATGAAGATGTATTATGTAAATGGCACTAAAATTATCAGGCATTCAAAATTAACCTCAGAAATAAAAGTCTAATGGGGATGTTTTAGAGCTGTAGATTTTTAATTATCTTCATAAACTTACCAGAGAATTGTACCTATGATGAAACAAGATCCTAATAATTATTGGGAGCAGTTAGAAAGACTCGAGAAACTTATCAGGGCATCCGAACTTAAGGCGGGAGTCATATTTTCCTTTCATAGTCTTATTCTGGGATTATTCGTTGACAGGTTAGATTTTTTTAAACCCCTTCTGACAGGAAATGTGGTGTTTATTGTTTTGACTAGTCTATGGCTCCTATTTGTTTTATTATCGATTTATTATTGTTTTAAGTGTTTTATACCCCAGATGGAACTAAAATACGACCCTAATGTATTTTTTTTCATGGATGCGGTAAAAGCATTTGGAAGCGCTGAAGAATTTAGTAAAAAGATAATCGAAGTCTGTGGTAGTGAAGAAGAGTTGTATTCGCAATTGAGCCAGCAGATACATGTGGAAAGTAAAATTATCGATGAGAAATTCAATAGCGTTAAGAAATCTTTAAAGTCTTTTGCCGTAAGTTTTATTTTCGTAATCCTTACATTGGTGACTTGGATCTTTCAGATTATTTTTTAATTAATCGTCCTTTATGAAAGGATATATAAAACTAAGGAGACATTTACTACATATTTTGCAAACCGAATTATCGGGGCAATATGTGTATCATGGTATTGCACATACTATGAATGTTTTAAAGGTCTGCAATCAATATATCCGAAGAGAAAAAGTAACGAGTGAAGACGCAAAATTGTTGCGTATAGGGGCCTTATGCCATGATTTGGGATTTACGGTATCGCAACAGAATCACGAAAAAAAAAGTTCCGAATTGGCAGCATCCCTTATGGCTCAATACGGTTTTTCAGACGCCCATATTTCAATTGTAAAAGGGCTTATACAAGCTACACGAGTGCCCCAAAATCCCAAAACGTTCCTGGAAAAGTTATTGTGTGATGCCGACCTGGATTATTTGGGGAGAGAGGATTATTATGAGATCAGCAATAAATTATATCAGGAACTCAAGACCTTTAAGTTGATCTCCAACAAAGAAGAATGGAAGCAACAACAGGTTAGCTTCTTAAAAGCACATACCTACCATACCAATTTTGCCAGAAAACATAGGCAACCAGAAAAAGAATCTCGGATTAAAGAGTTAGAAGCTTAACGGCTACAGTAACTCAGTTTTTTTTAATTACGTAACTAATTGGCTTTTAAAGGCTTCAAATGTTTTTGATCCATATAGAATGTGCCAAACGGAAGTAAGGAGGCCACAAAAAATTTGAGATATTGCTTTAGCCCCCATTTTTTATGCAGACACAAAAGGCCAGTAACAATGATAAAGGCTATAAATAAGGCCCCGTGGGCGTAACCAATGTAGATGTTAGGCTCTCGGATATCTGCCCAGTATTTTAAAGGCATACTCAGTGCAAACAAAAGCAAATAAGATATTCCTTCCAGAATGGCCAAAAGGCGGGTAGCTTGTAATAACATGTTATGATTTGTTATAAGTGAATAACTTCTCCATAGGCATCAGCTACAGCTTCCATCACAGCTTCACTCATGGTTGGGTGTGGATGTACTGTTTTTAAGATTTCGTGCCCGGTGGTTTCCAGTTTTCTACCCAATACAGCTTCTGCGATCATATCGGTAACTCCGGCACCAATCATATGACATCCCAGCCATTCCCCGTATTTTGCATCGAAAATTACTTTTACAAATCCGTCAGAATTTCCGGAAGCCTGTGCTTTTCCACTGGCAGAGAATGGGAATTTCCCCACCTTAATATCCATACCTTTTTCTATGGCTTGTTTTTCTGTTAACCCTACGGAGGCTACTTCGGGCATACAATAGGTACATCCCGGAATATTTCCGTAATCTAGGGGTTCTACATGCATTCCTGCAATTTTCTCCACACACAAAATACCTTCAGCCGAAGCAACATGGGCCAATGCCTGACCTGCAGTTACATCCCCTATGGCGTAATACCCGGGAATGTTGGTCTGGTAAAAGTCGTTCACCATAATCTTGTCCCTATCGGTAGCAATACCTACTTCTTCGAGACCTATATTCTCAATATTGGTTTTTATGCCTACTGCAGACAGGACCACATCGGCTTCTATAATCTCTTCGCCTTTAGGTGTTTTTACGGTAACTTTCACCCCTTCTCCGGAGGTATCTGCTTTGGTAACCTCAGAAGAGGTCATAATTTTTACACCAGATTTTTTAAAACTTCGTTCTAGTTGTTTTGAGATATCCTCATCTTCAACCGGTACTACATTGGGTAAAAATTCAACTACTGTTACCTCGGTACCCATAGAATTATAGAAATAAGCAAACTCAATACCTATGGCTCCACTACCAACAACTACTAACTTTTTTGGTTGTTTTTCCAGGGTCATCGCCTGGCGATATCCAATGATCTTTTTACCATCTTGCGGTAAACTTGGTAATTCTCTACTGCGAGCTCCGGTAGCTATGATAACATGAGCGGCACTGTATTCGGTTTCTTTACCATCACTGGAGCTGACCATTACTTTCTTTCCCGGAAGCAGCTTTCCAAAACCATTGATTACTTCAATTTTATTCTTTTTCATCAGGAATTGAACTCCTTTACTCATACCCTGAGCCACATTTCGGCTACGTTTCACTACGGCGTCAAAATCCTTATCGGCACCATCTACTTTCAATCCGTAATCGCCTGCATGTTTCAAATACTCAAATACCTGAGCAGATTTCAACAGGGCTTTTGTTGGAATACACCCCCAGTTTAGACATACACCCCCAAGGCTTTCCTTTTCTATAATGGCGGTTTTTAAACCTAACTGTGAAGCTCTAATTGCGGTAACATATCCTCCGGGGCCACTGCCCAATACTATAACATCGAAATTGCTCATCTATTCTTTTATTTGATAATCTGTATTAGTAAGATGGCAAAGTTACAAAACCAAAACGAAATGATTTTGATAATTTCCCGGGGTATTTCCTAAATAAAAAATCCCAGAAAAACAGTACTGTCATCCACTGGGATCAATTAATTGAAATGTAAAGAAACAGCTTAATTCGCAGGCACAAATTTCATGGCTGCACCATTAATACAATGCCTTTTTCCTGTGGTTTCACGAGGGCCATCATTAAAGACATGACCAAGATGCCCGCCACAAACAGCACAATGTTCTTCTGTACGTTCGTACCCAATTTTATAATCTACAGTATAGGCCACATTGCCTTCAATAGCCCTGTCAAAACTGGGCCATCCAGTTCCCGAGTCAAATTTATGTTCACTTTTAAAAAGTTCGGTACCACAGGCAGCACAAACATAGGTGCCTTTTTCTTTAATCTCCAGAAGTTCACTAGATCCGGGATTTTCTGTTCCTGCCTTTCTGAGAATATAGAATTCCATATCGGTTAGTTCTTTTTTCCACTCAGCTTCGGTTTTGGTAATTTTAAAGGTTGTTTTCTGGTCTTCTTTTGCTACTATAGCCTTGGAAGCTGCCTCTTCTTTTTCTTGCGATACCCCTTTACAGCCTAATATAAGCAAGCATAGGGCAATTAATACGTGTCTCATAATAGCATTTTTTTTATTAGACGGTTCTTTTCTTAATCCTTTCAAAAATATACAAACCTTATTTAAAAAGAAATCCCCCGATGTGTATGTCGAGGGATTATGGGATAGTTATTAATCTAATAGCACCCTTTGGATGTCTTTTTCGGTAACACCAAGGCTATTCATTACCGATGCTAAATTAGATCGGTCCATTTTGGATCCTTGTCCGTATTCTGCCGGCACAATGGCGATTCTAAATACCTGGTTATCGGTGTCTCCGGGTAATAAAGTACCCAGGTCAAAATCAGATTCTAAAAAAACAGTTGCATCAAAGAAAGTATGGTCATAATTATACTGTAAAAGCCCTTGATCTAAAATAATGGTCTGTGGGAGTAGCCTCCAGATATCTACCGGATCACCATTACCATCCTCCGTTTGGCCAAAAAGTATATAGACTAATACCAGGTCCGATTCAAAAACTTCTACATTTTGAGGAAATTCGTAGAAAAGGGTATAATCGTTTTCAAATGTAAAATCACCTTCAATTTCGAAAACCTTTCCTAAAATATTAATGCCGTCTTGTCCGTCAAGGCCGTCAAGGCCATCAAACCCGGGAGGCCCTGCAGGTCCTTCACATGAAATCATAAATGCCGCGACACAAACGCTAAAAAAGAGTGAAATATTTCTCATAATGGTTTAATTTAATGGGTTATCAGGGCAGTTTACCCCAAATAACTGTTTATCTTGTTTTTTGATAGTCAGAAGTAGAATTACAAAAAGCGTTCCAAAAAAGATTATTAGACCAATTTATGAAATAAATACTGGAATAATTTCTGAAAATATGAATATGCTTTTACGAAGAATTTTCTATTTTTAGCCAGTACCAAATTAACCAACTATGATAATGAAACAGGAGCGGGTGATTATTGAAAATGTTAATCCGCAAATAGAATGCGGTGCATTTTTTATAAAAAGAGTAGTAGGAGAAACGGTGACCATTTATGCGGACGTCCTGGGTGATGGCCATGATGTAGTGCAGGGAGAAGTAGTATACCGGCATGAAAACAACAAGAAAGATACTACGATTCGTATGGAACATCTGGGAAATGATGTTCATAGCGCCAGCTTTAAGGTTTCGAAACAAGGTTTTTATAGTTATAAGGTAACCGGGTGGGTAGATAATGCCCTTAATTGGCAACATGGGATTGAGGCGAAATTAAAAGACAAGCAAATCGTAACCAGCGAATTACTGGATGGGGTACAATACCTGAAGTATGTTGTTAAAAAAGCCACCGGAAAGGATAAGGAATACGTTCAAAAGCTTATAGAAGATTTCAGGAACCCGGATGCATACGCTTCTTCGACTAAGGAAGCTGTGTCTGAAAGATTACATGGGTTGTTTGGTAAGTATCCCGATCGTAATCTGCTGAATTCGAGTAAGACATTTCGGGTATATGTAGACCGTCTGAAGGCTAATTTTAGTACCTGGTATGAGTTTTTCCCAAGATCTGCCTCACAAGAGAAAGGAAAACACGGTACATTTAAAGATGCCGAACAATTGTTGCCGAAAATTGCAGCCATGGGCTTTGACACTGATTATCTGCCGCCAATTCACCCCATAGGGGAAGTAAATAGGAAAGGTAAGAACAATGCCACCGAAGCACAAGATGATGATAGTGGCGTTCCCTGGGGGATTGGATCCAGGCATGGCGGACACAAAGCTATTCACCCCGAGCTGGGAACTGAAAAAGACTTTAAAAGTTTCATTAAAAAAGCCCAAGCGTCCGATTTGGAGATCGCATTGGATTTGGCGTTTCAGGCAGCCCCAGATCATCCTTATATTTCCTCCAATCCGGAATGGTTTCGAAAAAGGCCCGATGGCACCATGCAGTATGCAGAGAATCCCCCTAAGAAATACCAGGACATTGTTAACTTTCATTTCGAATCCAAAGAATACAAAGCATTATGGGCGGAATTATTGGACGTCACCTTGCATTGGATCAAATTAGGAATACGAATATTCAGAGTAGATAACCCGCATACAAAACCATATTATTTTTGGAATTGGTTAATCTCTGAAGTAAAAAAAGACTATCCTGATGTGTTGTTTTTGGCCGAGGCTTTTTCCCGTCCAAAAGTAATGCAGCAATTGGCAAAACAGGGTTTTTCACAGTCGTATACGTATTTTACCTGGAGAGTTCAAAAGCATGAATTAATAGAATACATGACAGAACTTACGCAGTCTGAAATGAAGGAATATTACCGACCTAATTTTTGGCCGAATACCCCAGATATTAATCCCTATCATCTGCAAGGAGCCAATGAGTCGATGCATCTTATACGCTATGCACTGGCGGCTACCTTGTGTGGAAACCTGGGGGTGTACGGACCCGTATTTGAGTATATGGTGAACGATGCCATGCCTGGAAAAGAAGAGTACCTTAATTCAGAAAAATACGAGATTCGTCATTGGGATTGGTCTTTGGAAAATAAAATTACGAGGGTAATGAGCAAACTTAATTTTGCGCGAAAAAATCACCCCTCGTTACAACAAACAAATAATATTCGATTTTGTCATATTGAAAATAGCAATCTTTTGGCCTTTTACAAATGGAATGATGACAAGACAGATGAAACCCTCATTATTATTAATCTGGATCCGTATTATTCACAACAAGGCACGGTGCAGCTTCCCTTACAGGAATTGGGTGTTTCACCAGGTCAGGAAGTACGGGTACACGATGTAATTACAGACAATAGTTACCTTTGGTATAACGAATGGAATTATGTGGATATCCCACCAACATTGCCATTTCATTTATTCCATATAAAAAAATAAGAATGGCAACTAAAAAGCAAGAGTCAGCGCTACAGGCACCATATGCTTTCGACATCGAATGGGAGGCCTTATTGGATGACAAGAAATTTATCTCCGTTTTTCTTTCTGATATTCTTGAAGAATACGTTGTAAAGCAGCGATGGTACGGGGGAAAGTCTAGTAAGCTTAAATACATAGAGCTCAAAGAATATTTTAGAATTCAGCAGAAAGGGGAAGTGTATTATGGACTTTTGCTCGAAGTAAATTTTGAGGAAGCCTTTTATCAGCACTATTTTTTACCTATTGCATTTGTTTCCGATGAAAGCTTTGCGGAACAGGAACGCATATTGCCGGTAAGTATTAAGGGGCAAGAGGGTTTTATCATAGATGCCCTTAATCTTGAAGCATTTAGAAAACTTGCTTATGAACGTATCATCACCGCGGAGCCCAATGATACGACGCGGGTGCAATATCACAAGAGTGTAAATTTTGAGATCTCAGAGTATGAGTCTTCGAAGTTTATGGGATTGGAACAAAGCAATACCTCTGTGATCATCAATGGCAAGTCGGTTATTAAATTCTTTCGAAGAATCTATGTTGATAAGAATCCGGACTATGAAATGAGCCGTTTTCTTTCGGAACGGAAAGGTTTCAAGAATACCCCTGCCTATCAGGGGAGTATTACTATTATTGATTCGGATAATGCGAATATTACGATTGGCCTTATGCAAGAGTTGGTTCCTAATGAGGGGGATGCCTGGGACTACATGCTGAAGGAATTACATAAGGTATTTTCAAATTTGGAATACAAGCACATTAATGTAGATCATTTACCTGCCATTCCATTGTTTGAGCGATTAATGATTAATAATGTTCCTGCACAAATCATAGACTGGGCCGGACTCAATGTATTTTTGAAACTACAGGTACTGGCACAGCGGACGGCAGAAATGCATATTGCATTGGGGTCAGAATTTGAAGACACTTCTTTTACGCCAGATCATTTTACAGGGGACTACGAGGTGTGGCTAAAAAATAGATTGTTATATCAATTTCAAAACAGACTGAATACTGTAGAGAATAATTTGCATCGGTTAAAAGGGCTATCTTTAGAACTTGCCAATGAGTTTTTGGAGCGTAAAAATGAAATTCGAAAGCGATTTGTGGATTTTGACTGGACCAAATTAAAAGGCGAGCGACTGCGAGTTCACGGGGATTATCATTTGGGTCAGGTTTTAGTGAAGGAGAACGATTTCTACTTGCTCGATTTTGAAGGGGAACCAGAAAGTACCATTCGAGACAGAAAAGTTAAACAGCCCCCTTTAAAAGATATAGCCGGAATGTTCAGATCGTTCCATTACGCCATTTATGCGACTATTTTTAATAATGAGAAGAGCTATCCATATTCGCGTGAGGAGTTGTATAAAGCAGGAGAAATTTTGTATCGCTACTTTGTTGGGGTTTTTATGGAAACCTATGTAGATCTTATAGAAAAGCATAATATAAACATTGGCTATAGACAGGAACGAATTTTTATGCTGAAGTACTGTATGCTAGAAAAGGCAGTCTACGAATTGGGGTATGAAATGAATTCTAGACCCATGTGGGCGGTAATTCCACTCGAAGGGATTATGAGTATTATTAACGAATCTAACTAAGAGAGAAAATATGGGCAATGTTGTATCCCACAGTTTATTTACAGAATTTGATATCAACTTATTTAAGGGCGGAAAGCATTACAGACTTTATGAAAAATTGGGGTCGCACCCCATTGAGGTTGATGGGGAACAAGGCACCTATTTTGCTGTATGGGCACCTACGGCCAAGTCGGTTTCAGTAGTTGGTGATTTCAATTATTGGCTAGAAGGGGATCATAAATTATTTGTACGTTGGGATGAAAGTGGTATTTGGGAAGGGTTTATCCCGGGTGTAAAGCCAGGAGCTAAGTATAAGTATAAGATACATTCCAACAATCAGGATATTAAAACAGAAAAAGCAGATCCGTTTGCACGTTTTTGTGAGCATCCACCTAATACTGCATCTATAGTTTGGGATGGTAGTTATAAGTGGAAAGACAAAAAATGGATGGATACCAGAACAACTAAAAATGGTCTCGATAATCCTTATTCGGTCTACGAAGTACATTTGGGATCCTGGAAGAAAAAAGGAGATAATGAATTCTTATCCTACCAGGAATTATCCGAAGAGTTGGTTGGCTATGTTAAAGAAATGAACTTTACCCATGTAGAGTTTATGCCAGTAATGGAATATCCTTACGATCCGTCCTGGGGATATCAGCTAACAGGCTATTTTGCTCCTACTTCTCGTTTTGGGGAACCGGAAGGGCTAAAATTACTGATCGATAAATTACACCAAAATGGTATCGGGGTTATTCTGGATTGGGTTCCGTCTCATTTCCCGGAAGATGCCCACGGGTTGGGCTTTTTTGACGGTTCTAGTTTATATGAACATCCAGACAAAAGAAGGGGTTATCACCCAGATTGGAAAAGTTTGATCTTTAATTATGGACGTAATGAGGTACGGGCATTTTTAATCAGTAATGCACTTTTCTGGTTAGATCAATTCCACGTAGATGGCCTCCGGGTAGATGCTGTGGCCTCCATGCTTTATCTAGATTATTCGAGGGAAGAAGGCGAATGGGAACCCAATATCTATGGAAATAATGAGAACTTAGAAGCCATCTCCCTGATACGGGAATTAAATGAGGAAGTGTACAAAAGCTTTGAAGGCGTACAAACCATAGCAGAAGAATCTACCTCCTTTTCTATGGTATCCAGACCAGTGAGTATTGGAGGTCTTGGATTTGGCATGAAATGGATGATGGGTTGGATGCACGACACACTAGAATATTTTAAAAAGGAACCCATATACAGAAAACACCATCAGAACGATCTTACGTTTAGTATGACCTATACGTTTACAGAGAATTTTATGCTCCCTTTTTCGCACGATGAGGTAGTGTATGGCAAGCAATCGCTTTTAAATAAAATGCCGGGTGATGAATGGCAGAAGTTTGCAAACCTTCGGTTGTTATATGGGTACATGTTTACACATCCGGGAGCCAATTTACTTTTTATGGGGGCAGAATTTGGCCAATCTTCCGAATGGAACTTCGAGAAAAGCCTCGATTGGCATTTGTTACAATATGATTTTCACTCAGGAATCCAGGAAATAGTAAAAGACCTGAATGCACTCTACAGGGGGACTCCTTCACTCTATGAAAAACAGTTCAGTTCTGAAGGATTTCAATGGATAGATTATGGGGATAATGAGAATTCGGTTCTCTCGTATATCAGAAAGGGGCATGATCCTAAAAATGATATTATCATTGCGTGTAATTTTACGCCCATCCCAAGAGAAAAGTATAGAATTGGAGTTCCAAGAGCGGGTCAGTTTAAAGAACTATTCAACTCAGATGCCAAAAAGTATGGAGGAAGTGGTATGAAAAATACCATCCGAAAAACGACGAAAAAACCATGGCACGGGCACAAGAACTCTATGGAAATTAGTATACCACCACTTGGCATGGTCATTTTTCACTAATTGTCTCAAACTAAAACGTTATAGTTTATAATTCACAATAAGATCATTTCTGTTTTAAGCATTAAAGTAGTTCTTTTGTGCGTTTCTTAAGTAAACCATTATGATTACCAACACAGAATTAGAATATAAGGGTAATTTATACCCGGACCAGATAATAGACTACAAACAAGATTCCGATAAATTTTATTTTACTTCCGAAAACGGAGTTATTTTGGAAATTACGGTTGTCCGCAATAGTACTATTCGTTTTCGATATGCCACGGATCATACATTTCAACCCGATTTTTCTTATGCGGTAAGCCCAAATGCGTTGCGAGGGTATAGCGCGTTAGAAGCATCAGAAACGAAGACCGAATATCTCATCACAACAGCAAAGGTTAAGATTTTAGTAGATAAGAAATCGCTGCGTATTCAAATTTCGGATTTGGAGGGAAATATCATCAATGAGGACGAATTGGGTTTTCATTATGAAGAAAATTATGCCCACGGCGGTAATTCTGTAAAAATGAGTAAAATTACTCAGACCGGCGAAAGTTTCTATGGCATGGGCGATAAGGCAACGCATTCTAATTTAAAAGGGAGACGCGTGCATAATTGGGTAACAGATCAATATGCCTACGGAAAAGATCAGGATCCCTTATATAAAGCGGTGCCATTTTACATTGGGTTACATCATAATAAGGCCTACGGAATATTTTTCGACAATACCTTTAAGACCCATTTCGATTTTGCGCACGAAAGAAGAAACGTAACCAGTTTTTGGGCAGACGGGGGAGAAATGAATTACTATTTCATTTTTGGTCCCGATATGTCTAGAGTAGTAAAATCGTACACGGATTTAACAGGTGCACCAGAATTACCTCCTTTATGGGCGTTAGGCTATCATCAATCCAAATGGAGTTATTTTCCGGAAAGCCGTGTCAAAGAAATTGCAGCCAAGTTTAGAAAACTCAAAATTCCTTGTGATGCCATTTACCTGGATATAGATTATATGGACGGTTTCCGATGTTTTACTTGGGATAAGACAAAATTTCCGGACCCAAAGAAAATGATTCAGGATCTAAATGAGGACGGTTTTAAGACTGTTGTTATGATAGATCCGGGGATTAAAGTAGATCGCGACTATTGGGTGTATCAGGAAGCCATAGAGAACGATTATTTCTGTAAAAGAGGGGACGGGCCTTTAATGAATGGCAAAGTATGGCCGGGACAGTGTAATTTTCCCGATTTTACGAACCCGAAAGTACGGGAATGGTGGGCCGGGTTGTACAAAGAACTAATGTCAGAAACCGGGGCTCATGCTGTTTGGAACGATATGAATGAACCAGCTATGATGGAAGTCCCATCCAAAACAGCTCCTTTAGATACCAGACACGATTATGACGGACATCCTTGTAGTCATCGAAAGGCACATAACGTGTATGGAATGCAAATGGTTAGGGCAACTTATGAGGGTGTAAAAAAATATGTATACCCGAAACGTCCTTTTGTAATAACGAGGGCTGCGTATGCAGGGACACAACGATTTGCATCTACATGGACCGGGGATAATGTGGCCACATGGGAACATTTGTGGCTTGCTAATGTACAGGTGCAACGCATGTGTATGAGTGGTATGTCTTTTGTGGGAACCGATATTGGAGGATTTGCCGAACAACCTAATGGAGAATTGTTTGCAAGGTGGATCCAACTTGGTATTTTTCATCCGTTTTGCAGGGTGCATTCTAGTGGAGATCATGGGGATCAGGAGCCGTGGTCGTTCGATGCGGAAGTTACCAAGATCGTTCGGAAGTTTATTGAACTGCGTTACCAGTTGCTGCCTTATTTATATACCATGTTCTATAAATATTCTAATGAGAGTATTCCAATGATACAGCCGCTGGTACATTTTGATCAGGGAGATCAACAAACTCACTTTAGGACCGATGAATTTATTTTTGGTGAACACATTTTGGTTTGCCCGGTACAAGAACCAAATGCCAAAGGAAGACGTATGTACATTCCAAGAGGGGTATGGTACGATTTCTGGACCAATGAAACCATTACTGGGGGCATGGAAAAATGGGTGGAAGCAGATATAGACAAGATTCCAATCTTTATTAAAGAAGGAGCTATTATTCCTAAATACCCTGTACAACAATATGTGGGAGAGCTCCAAATTAAAGAGTTACTATTAGATGTCTACTATAAAGAAGGGGTCGAAAATTCTGAAGTATACGAAGATGCACAAGATGGGTATGATTATACCAAAGGTGAGTACAGTCTTAGGAATTTTAAACTAAAGGGAAAAGCAAAAGAGCTTATTATTCAGCAGTTTAAAGATGGTAATTTTATTACTACGTACGAAACGTTTAAGCTAAATTTAATGGGCCTTCCATTTAAAATTAAAGCGATACAAATAGATAATGAGACTATTCCGTTAAAAGACGTAAAAATGAATGGAAATAATACCATTCATGTGAAGAAAGATTTTACGGTACTTCATATTCTGGGAAAATAATTTTTTTTGTAATTTCATTAAAACAGTAAGAATCATGAATAAAAAGATAGCGTTGATCCTGATTGTATTTCTGGGGTTGGCAGCTTGTAAAACAAATCCTTTTACAGGTAAAAAGACCCTCAATTTCTACGGGAATAGTTCCATATTTCCAATGGCTTTTGCACAGTATGACCAGTTTTTAAATGAAAATAAGGTAGTTGAAGCTACTTCCGAGGCCAAAATGATCACAAACGTAGGCCAGCGAATTGCCACAGCAGCGGAGAAATGGTTAAATGCCAACGGATATACAGGATACTTAAAGGACTATCAATGGGAGTACAACCTGGTACAAGATGAGACCGTAAATGCCTGGTGTATGCCCGGAGGAAAGATCGTATTTTACACGGGGATTCTTCCAATTTGTGTTGATGAAACGGGTATTGCGGTTGTAATGGGGCACGAAGTGGCGCATGCATTAGCAGATCATGGAGCGCAACGTATGAGTGCCGGAATGTTGCAGCAGATTGGTGCGGTTGCGGGAAATGTTGCTATCAAAGATCCTGAAAAAAGAAACACGTTTAATATGGCCTATGGGGTAGGTTCTACCGTAGGGGTGATGTTGCCATTTAGCAGAGGCCATGAAACGGAGGCCGATAGAATTGGACTTCAAATAATGGCAATTGCAGGGTACAATCCGGATGAGGCAGCCGAATTGTGGAAACGGATGAAGGCAAGTTCGGATGGACAGGCACCACCGGAGTTTTTAAGTACGCACCCTTCCAATGACACCAGAATTGCCAACCTTACAAACTGGGCACCTCTGGCAAAAGAAGAAGCTAAGAAATTTGGTGTTACGACGTTTCAGTAAAACCTTACCTGTTTAATGTAATAATTGTATATTGAGAACTGTTCCTTTTCGGAGCAGTTTTTAATTTGAATATGGCAGAAACTCTCTTGTTAAAAGGAAGTAAAAAATTACTTAATGCCTGGGCATTCTATGATTGGGCAAATTCTGTCTACAGTCTGGTAATTGCCTCTGCTATTTTCCCCATTTACTACGGAGCCCTGTTTCGGATGGCAGAGATCGATAAAATTGTGGTTTTCGGTGGGGAAATAGCCCGCGCTCCCCTTATTAGTTACACAACTTCCATTGCCTTTGTTTTTATAGCGCTCATAACTCCATTAATATCGGGAATTGCTGATTATTTGGGTAACAAAAAGATTTTTATGAAATTTTTCTGCTACCTCGGAGGTCTTTCTTGTATCGGACTGTATTGGTTTTCTTTAGAGAATATTTATATGGGTCTTGTATGTTACTTTTTTGGATTAGTGGGTTTCTGGATAAGTTTTGCCATAAACAATTCGTATCTGCCAGATATTGCATTTCCAGAGCAGCAAGACCGTATTAGTGCAAAGGGGTTTTCTCTGGGTTATATCGGAAGTGTGCTGCTTTTGTTAATTAATTTAGCCATGGTAATGAGACCCCAATTTTTTGGGATAGAAGGGGAAGGAGCCGAATTAATCGCTATGAAATATTCGTTTGTATCGGTAGGGATCTGGTGGATCCTATTTAGTCAGTATACCTTCTTTCACTTGCCTAAAGGGAATAAAAGGGAAGGAGAACGCCATAACGTTATCCTGAACGGGTTTAAAGAATTACAAGGAGTTTGGCGACAACTAGGACATGAAATACGCCTGAAACGTTATCTGGGTGCTTTTTTTGTATACAGTATGGCTGTACAGACCGTGATGCTCATTGCTACCTATTTTGGAGAAGAGGAAATAGCCTGGGGATCTGACGGGGAGCGAACTACAGGCTTAATCGTGAGTATACTTTTAATTCAATTGGTTGCAGTTTTTGGAGCCACAGTAACCGCTAGGGCATCTAAATTCTTTGGGAACATTAAGACACTGGTGATTGTTAATGTCTTATGGATTGTTATTTGTGTGTATGCCTACTTTGTGATTACACCTACAGACTTTTATATCGCCGCAGGATTTGTTGGGTTAGTGATGGGGGGTATACAAGCGTTATCCAGATCTACCTATTCCAAGTTTATACCAGAGACAAAAGACACAGCTTCTTTTTTTAGTTTTTATGATGTATCTGAAAAAATAGGTATTGTAATAGGAACTTTTCTCTATGGTTTTGTTGCTCAATTCAGTGGAAGCATGAGAAACGCTACCATATTTCTGGGTATCTTCTTTATTTTTGGCGCTTTTTTATTATTAAGAGTGCCTAAAAAAGCCTCTTAAACAAAGAGGCTTTTACTATTTTAAAAGCACTAAATATTATCCCTTGGAGATATCCCCGGAACCAGATGTTTTGCTGTCTACCTTCTTAGGATTTCCTTTGTAATAGATATCTCCGGAACCAGATACCCTGGCTTTAAGCATTTCATTGGCTGTTACCTTTATATCTGCAGAGCCAGATACTTTTGCAGTAACATTGTCTGCACTAAGGCTATAGGCATTAATATCCCCAGAACCAGAAATTTGTATTTCCAGATTTTCCGTAGTCCCCGCCAGGGACATATCTCCCGAGCCAGATAAAGAAACTGATATGTCGGTGGCTTCAATAGTTAAATCAATATCGCCCGAACCGGACATACTGGTATGAAAATCAACCGCCTTAATCGTTTTTTTACCTACGATATCTCCGGAGCCCGACATAGTTACGGCGTTGATGCTTTCTATGGGAATAGTTATGTTAATACTGCCTTTGTCCCAGGAAGAGGGTTTTAGATAGTATCCTTTTTTAACTTTTACCGCAAGTTTACCGTCCTTTACTTCTGTAACGATATATTCTAATAAATTCTCTTCACCCTTTAAAGTGATATTACCTTCCTTACCATCAACCAGTGCTACATCGAACCATCCGGCGATCGCTATAGAATTGTAATCGCCTGTTGATCTTTCCTCGGTAATTACTTTACCATTTCCTTTTACTTTTTTACCCCATTGGGCATTGGTGATACCTACGGATAAGAGGGCTACCACTAGAAGCGTTAATTTTTTCATTTGTTGTTGCTTTAAGATTTAATCAATTAATTTTTAGTGAAGGATACACTGCCGTATTCACTGGTAATAGACACGTTTTTACCACTGTTAGGGCTTCCATAATATCCCTTATAATACCGGTCACCCGATTTTTCTTTGCTAATGCCAATTTCAAAATTATTTTTTCCACCTACACTGGCATACGCTGTGGTAATTTCAAAATCGAAATGGTAATTGGCGTTATAGCCAATGTTAATGCCAGTATAATCCGAATGGATGTCTATATTACCGGCATCTGCTGCCATGTTATCTATTTTTACGGATCCGTAATCCGCATTAATTTCTACATTACCGTTGATAGTGCCGAGCTTAACATTTATATAATCTCCATTTCCAGTTACGTTGTCTGCCACGTCAACCACCAGATTTCCATAATCGCTAGAATATTGCAGGTTGTTCATCTCACCAATATTGGAATTCGTGTAATCAGCATTTAAGACCAGATCACCTGCTTTTTCAATGGTAAATCCAGAATAATCTGCCCGGATATTTCCACTTCTGATATATCCGATGGACGATTTGGAGGTGTAGTCAAAATTCAAATCATTATTCCTTCCATGTAATTCCCCAATATCCAATCTTCCGTAGTCACAGTTAATTTTGGCATACCCGTCTATGCGGTCCAAATTAATATTTCCGTAATCGTTGTCCAAATAAACACTGTTTTTGATAGGCACTTTTATGGTATAGTTTATCTGCATATTCACATTTCCACTGCTTCCCCAGTTCCAGCCCCAGCCTTTGTCTTTATTGAATTTAGTCTTGGCAGAAACCATATTACTGTTCGCTTCAAAGGCTACGGTAATTTCATCTAGTTTCTTTTGAACCTTATCCTCATTATCGCCATTAGTTCTAATCAGGACTTCTATCACTACCCTGTTTTCGTTCCAGGAAGTCACTGTAAGATTCCCGTATCTGTTAGATACTTTTAGTGCTGCATCCGAATTCACGTCATATTCCTTCGAAATGGTTTTTTCTTTTGTATATTTTCCTTTTAGCTTGCCATCATTTGCCATTACCAATGCTGGCAGGGCAAAAATAAATAGGAATAAATATTTAAACTGTGAGGTTTTCATTGTTTTGAGTTTTAAAGTTTTTTATACTAATTATTTGATTTTGCACCTCTTTCAAGAGGTCTATTCTGGTTTGAAAATTCTGTATCATGGCACTTAAAATAAACTGGCTGTTCCCTCCATTTAGTAGGTCTTGCTTTAGCTTTTGGTAATCCGTGTCTAGTTTAGCAAGCTGCTGCAGGGTATCATCGATTATATTTTGTGTCTCTGGCGAACTTTCATTTTCTAAGAGTACTACCTGTTGTTCTATTAGGTTGGCAAAATAGAACTCAGTATTAGATACCTCCGGAGAGATTTTTGAAATTTGTTGGTCTAAACTGGTCGTAGTAAAAGTAGTGCCAATAAATAATCCTACAAGAACTGCAATAGAAGCGGCAATAGACAATGGTTTCCACCAAGTAGATGGTCTTTTCTCTAGTCGCTGTTGTTTAGAGGCCACATTCAATTTTTCAAGAAAACGTTCCTGATGCCCCGCCTTAGGTTCATGCAAGTCAACACTGTCTTTAATATTCTTGAATATATTTTCCAATTCTTTTTCTTTCATAACTCACGCATTAACTAATTTGTTTCGTAAACTTTCTTTCGCCCTGGATATCATTGTTCTGCAGTTTGCATAACTAATTTGAAGGATTTCACAAACTTCTTCATAATCGTAAC
>CBDUCK010000030.1:0-18466 GCA_965365635.1 uncultured Muriicola sp. | reverse complement strand
TCCTATTGTCATCATGTTCTTTTAACCATGCGAAGGTAGCTCTGAAAATCTCCCCTTCTCCCGCTTCATTTCCAAGAGACCAAGAATAAATAGAAGGGTGGTTTCTGTCTCTATAATACATTCTTTGGGTCCGCATCATGTGGGCAGGAAGCCAACTCATTTCGTTTCCGATCTGGGTCTTTTCATCTATAGCCAAAGGATGACTCTCGATATTTGCTTCATCAACCACATAGAGTCCGTATTGGTCACAAAGTTCTAACCAATAGGGGTCATTTGGATAATGGGAACACCGCACGGCGTTGATATTGTTCTGCTTCATTAATTTGATGTCCTTTTCCATGGAAGCTTTTGATACCACATGGCCAGTAAAGGGATCTGTCTCATGGCGGTTAACCCCTCGTATATAAATCGCCTTCCCATTTATGAGTACCTGACTGTTTTTAATCTCCACTCGCTTAAACCCTGTCCTGCGATTAATGTATTCATTGTTGTCATTATTGCTTTCGTTTTCCAACACAATTTTCAGCCCATACAGATTTGGGATTTCTGCCGACCATGGTTTTACTTTTTCAAGGATTTTATCCACATGGAATTCTATAGTACTATCCTTAGGAATTTGCAGATTCTTAGCGGATTTAAAAATTGTGGTAGTCCCATCAACCAATTCAACAGATATATTTCTGTAAGCAATTTCGGGAGTGGTGTTAGTTATAGAAACTACTGCTTTGAAGATTCCGTCGGAATAGTTTTTTTCTAAACTGGTATACGTAAAATAATCTGAAACAAAGACCTTGGGCCGGGTATACAGGTAAACATCCCGTTCAATTCCGCTCATACGTATCATATCTTGGCTTTCGAGATAGCTGGCATCACTCCAGCGAAATAATTGCAGGGCGATCAGATTCTTTCCTTCAGTTACGTATGGGGTAATATTAAATTCGGCCGGGGTTTTACTGCCTTGTGAATATCCTACATAGTTGCCGTTGATATAGACATACATTGCCGATTTAGCACCTTCAAAATGAAGGATGAGGTCTTCCGATAAAAATTCTTTGGCAAGATCTAATTCTTTGCGATAGGTACCTACCGGATTGTAATTCGTCGGTATATCGGGCCACTTAGCATCAAAAGGGTAGCGCTCATCCAGATAAATGGGATGGTCGTATCCTTCTACTTCCCAATTGGCAGGAACAAGAATGGTGGACCATTCGCTATCGTCAAAATTTATATTTTGAAAAGTTGTGGGCCGTTGCCTAGGGTCTTTTACAAAATGAAATTTCCAATCACCGTTTAAACTTAAAAAGCGTGATGAGCTTTCTTTCTTCGAAACCCTCTCAGATTCGAACCCAAAAAAACTGGCCCTGGGGGGGAGTTTATTTTCCTCGAAAATTTTATGGTTGTAATGATTAACCTGCTCTCCTACTGCTGGCAGGGCTACTTGTTTACAACTAGCCAGAACCAATAAGAAAAGTGAAAGGATACATGTTGATTTCATCGAATTATCTTTTGAATCAGTAAGCGTTCATAAATTCTTTTGCCAGAATTTTCATTAAATAAAAAACCAATCATTCAGTACTACTCATAATATACCCCTAAATTACTTATTTTTAAACAGTGCTATTTGGTAATTATTAAAGGCTATTCACTTTTTTAATGAGTAATTATTTCCTGAACAGTAGGCAATCATCCGGTCAGGAAAAAACAATAATATAAAATTTATGTACACAGGTAAGGTATATTCATTAATGGATTGGTTTCGTATACCATGGACACCCATGGCCCTAATAGGAACTGCTGTGGCATTCGTTATCGGGTTTCAAAATAACGCTGTGTATGGCCGTATATGGGAGGCACGTAAAATTTGGGGAGGTATTGTAAATACATCACGCACATTGGGTGTATTTGTTCAGGACATGCTTACTGATGAATATTCCAAGGGGAATGTATCTCAAGAAACCCTCAAGGCAGAGCAGAAGGCATTAACCTATCGGCATATCGCATGGATGACGGCATTACGACATGCCATGCGTCAACAAAAGAATTGGGAAACTACCGGCTCTCATAAAACAAATCGGGAGTGGGGTATTCGGCCGCCTGAAAAGAATTCGACCCTAGAGGAGGACTTAAAGAACTACCTAACAAAAAGCGAGTTAGATCATGTAATGAGTTTAGATAATCATCAGACAGCGCTGCTGTATCTGCAGTCACATCACATGCGAAATCTAAAGGAACTAGGAATTATCTGGGAGTTTTCATTTCTTGAACTCGAAGGACTCATCCAGGAGCTTTTTACTCTTCAAGGACAAACAGAACGAATCAAGAATTTTCCTTATCCAAGACAATATGCTTCCCTTAACCATTATTTTATGTGGTTGCTATTATTGCTTCTGCCAATGGCAATGGTTCCTCAGTTTATAGAAATAGGAAACACCATTGCGGAGACACATCAACTAATAGGCAAGTTTTTTATTTGGGTTTCTATTCCTATTTATGTGGCAGTGGCATGGATGTTTCACACCATGGAGCGGATTGGCCGTACGGGAGAAAATCCTTTTGAAGGGACATCAAATGATGTTCCCATCTCAACCATTGCTCGTGGAATTGAAATTGATTTACGGCAAAATTTGGGAGAAGATAAAAATGAAATTCCGTCACAGTTTTCTGCTGATTATGGGGTTCAATTTTAGGACATCAGTACTATTTATTTTCTTAAAAAAGAAATGAAAGATTGACAAAGCTATTGATGCTTGGACGCTTATTTTAAATCATAAACAGTTATAGTTGCCATTATTATTTTGAGTAAAATAGAAGATATATGGATCGCGAACCATCCTCATTCCCGAAAAAATTATTTGCATGCTGGCATCCTGTGGGGTATAGTGCGGAGATAAAAGCCAACGCTCCTTTTGGCACTTTTCTGTTAGATGAAGCCATCGTTATCTGGCGAACGTCCGATGGGGGTATACACGCCATGCGCGATCTTTGTATACACAGGGGAACGGCATTATCCTTGGGATGGATAAAGGACGATTGCCTGGTCTGCCCATACCATGCCTGGCAATATGATAAAAAAGGTGTTTGTGTTTTAATTCCACAAGCACCAGATTCGAAAATACCTGAGAAAGCAAAAACCCCCACGTATCATTGTCGGGAAAAATTCGGGGTGGTCTGGGTAGCGTTAAAAGACCCGGTATACGATCTACCCAATGTACCCGAATATGAAAGCGCCAATTGGAAACTGGTAAATACAGGTCCGTTTAATTGGAATAGTGATAGTTCAAGACAGGTAGAAAATTTTACAGATTTTGGACATTTTCCCTGGGTGCATCCCGGGTTGCTGGGAGACCCTGAGCGACCCAAAGTGCCAGACTGTAAGGTGATCGTAAAAGATGCGGTTTTACACTATTCTGTGGTTAGACCAGAAGCTGCCAATAGCGATGATTTTCCGATTTTCGCCAACGAAGAGGTGGTAAAACCCGAACGAAGAAGTGTGTATGAATTGCATCTGCCCTATACTATTGTGCTTCGATTGGGATGGGGCGGCGAAAAGGGAATGGTGTATTTTTTTACATCGCAACCTATTTCCAAAAATAAATGCAGGGGTTTCTGCATTATAGGCCGTAACTATGACCATGAAGAACCAGATACTATTTTGCAGGATTTTGAACAAGTAATTTTTGATCAGGACAAGCGGATTGTAGAATCACAACGACCAGAGCAAGTGCCTTTTGACTTTACAGAAGAATTGCATTTGAAATTTGATACTGTAGCCATGAACTACCGAAGAGCAATGAAAAAGCAGCAACTCGATTATTAAAACCCTCCTAAAAACTCCCTTAAATGAAAACAGGCTATAGTATGTTATTTTTTGTACTTATCCATTTTGGGATAGCAGCACAGAGCAGGGTGTTGATAAAAAATGCGAATGTTTGGGACGGTGAAAGCAACCAGCTTACCAGCAATGTGAGTGTTCTCATAGAAAATAATTTAATTAAAAAGGTGGCTAAAAACATCGAGGAACCAATAGGAGCCACCATAATTGACGGAAGTGGTAAAACACTCATTCCGGGGCTTTCCGATGCACATGTACATTTGGCCCTTACCATGGGGATGAAAGAAATACGAAACGATGTTGATTGGATGTATACCTCAATAAAAGCGGCCAAGTCAGCGGAGAATTTTTTAATGCTAGGTTTTACAACAGTACGCGATTTAGGAGGTCCTGTTTTTGGTCTCAAAAGAGCTGTTGATGAAGGATTAACTCCTGGACCCCGTATCTACCCCTCGGGGGCATTTATTAGCCAAACTTCGGGACATGGAGATTCACGAAACCCCAATGAACCAAGTACACATTGGTCTGGGAGCCCAATGCATCCTGTGGATGCCTTAGGGTGGTCTTTTGTTGTGGATGGGGTGCCAGAAGTTTTAAAAGCATCTCGAGAAAATCTACGTAAAGGAGCTACCCAACTAAAAGTCATGGCTGGAGGCGGGATAGATTCCGATTTTGACCCTATTCATTCTATACAATTTACATCAGACGAACTAGAGGCGGCGGTTCAGGCTGCAGCAGATTGGGATACCTATGTTGCTGTTCATATTTATAATTCAAAAGGTGCGATCCGGGCATTGAATGCAGGTGTTAAATGCTTAGATCATGGTCATTTAATAGATGAAGAAGTTGTGAAGTTACTCAAAGAAAAGGATGCCTGGTTAGTGCCGCAAAGTTTTTGGACAATGGCCCCAGCCAATTTTTGGGCACCTGGGATGGACGCTATTCCTCCAGCTCTTTTTAAGAAAATAAAAATAGTTCTGGACGGAACCGTGCGCATGATGGAATTGGCAAAAAAGCACGAAGTAAATGTGGCTTTTGGATCGGACGCATACGGAGCCTTAGGCTTTGAAGAGTACGCCCTGATGGAATTTACTGCACGAGTGCGATGGTTCTCCCCGCTGGAAGTACTTAAACAGGCTACTTCTGAAAATGCGCGATTATTTTCACTTTCAGGACAGGTGAATCCATATACCGAAGGAGCCTTGGGGGTGATCAAAGAAGGCGCCTATGCCGATTTACTGATCTATGAGGGAAATCCTTTAGAGGACATTCAGGTGATTGTGAATCACAAACAAAATTTGAAGTTGATCATGAAGGACGGAAAAATATATAAAAATGATCTATAGTAGGATGTGCAAAAAAGAATACACCCACCAGTTATTAATTAACTAATGAGCCAACAAGTTTATAGTGTCTCAGGGAGATAACAGATTTATGAAAAGTAGGGATATTTTGAAAGGTAAGATCTGAAGGAGTAGGGACTTTTAATTGGATCTAAAAGAATCCGAAAGCAGCTAAAATTAAGCACACCACTACGGCGGCTAAAATCACTACCAGGACCACAACCATAACGCTTAGAAATCCATTAAGAACCCTGGTACCGAAGGTAATTTCGTTTTCCATAATTCATATAATTTCCTGTAATGTAATGATTATTGCCTAAAAATCTTATTCAGGGAACTACAAATCGACCAAAAAATGCTCCATGCTATTATTTTAAAGATGTGATGCACAAAACATCGATAAACAGACCGGTCCTAAATCGTATGCTACTTTTTCGGACTTAATTTTTTAGTTAAATCTTCCAGGGAAATACCCTTGGTCTCGGGCATAATAAAGGCTACAAATAATAATTGCAACACCATCATACCTGCAAAAATTGCGAATACGGTTCCCGCACCTATACTACTAAATAAGAAGGGTACGGATGAGGGGATAATAGCTGCTAATACCCAATGTACAGAACTGCCAAAACTTTGGCCATAGCTTCTTAAATGATTCGGGAATATTTCAGAGATAAATACCCAGATCACAGACCCCTGACCAATGGCATGCGCTGCAATAAAAATAAATAAGAATAAAGCTACCGAAATTCCTTCCCAATTAAAAAAGAAGGCACAGGCAACCAATGATAATGATAGGATATACCCTGCCGAGCCTATATACATTAATTGTCTTCTGCCCATCCTGTCTATAAGGTAGATCCCCAATAGGGTAAATACCATATTGGTTACTCCTATACCTATACTGCTTAACAATGCTGTGCTCGCACCTAACCCAGCTTCTTCTAGAATTCTGGGGGCATAATATAAGAAGGCATTTATCCCTGATAGTTGGTTAAAGAAAGCAATTAAAAAGGCCAGAAGTAAAGGAAACCGGTATTTACGGATAAAGATATTTTCACCTGGTACCGTATTTTCATTTTCTATTTTGACATCCTCCAGGAGTTGGGCCACATTACTATCTGGATTTATATGCAGTATAACTTCCCTGGCCTCATCATAACGAGACATGCTTAACAACCATCGGGGGCTTTTAGGAATTCCCAGGGCCATTACCGTGTAAATGGCAGCAGGTATAGCTTCTACCCCAACCATCCAACGCCAGGCATTTTCACCAATTCCATTCAGTAGGTAATTAGAAAAGAAGGCAATTAAAATACCGAAAACGATATTAAATTGATAAAGTCCAACCAATTTACCTCTATCCTTAGCAGGTGCTATTTCAGAAATATAGGAGGGAGCAGCTACTGTAGAGGCGCCAACACCCAAACCACCAATAAATCTAAATATGGCAAAGGTAACCGGGTCATTTGCAAAGGCAGACCCTACTGCCGAGAGCGTGTAAAATACCCCGATCCAGATCAAGGTCTTCTTGCGACCCATTTTATTTGTGGGGATACCTCCCAATAATGCCCCAACAACGGTACCCCAGAGGGCCATCCCAATAACTACAATACCATGAAATGCATCCGTAGATTGCCATAAGGCCTGCAGGCTTTTATCGGCGCCCGAAATAACCACCGTATCAAATCCAAATAGAAAACCGGCTAATGCAGCGGTCAATGAAAAACGCAGTATTTTCTTGTCCATCGTGAGGTTGGTTTTTGTAAATCTATGAAAAAAAAGGCAGGTCCTAATTCAGGAACTCTGATGTGCCAGTACTGCATAGTTTACAACAAGGAATGATGCTCTATGTATGCCATAATTTTGTGTGTTGCACCGGTATTATTTTCAATATAGGTTGAATTTATACGACCTATTTCCATCCGAAAGGTGGAATCAACCAGCATGGTATCTACTAAATGTGTCAGATCTTCTTTCCTGGTTACCACTTTAATTCCGCCAAGTGCCACCAATTCTTCAGCTTCCTTAAAGCCGTGATATTGCGGGCCAGTAATAACCGGTATACCAAATACAGCAGGTTCTAGCGTATTATGCAGGCCGGTGGCAAAACCACCTCCAACATAAGCGATATCCGCATAGCTGTATATTTTTGTCAAGAGGCCAATAGCATCAATAATAAGGACCCGGTATTTGGCAAGGTCTTGCTGGTTCATTTCGGAATAAAGGATCGTTTTTTGGTTACTAGCAGCCCGCAATTTTTGAATGTGCTCTTCCTTTATATCGTGAGGAGCAATCACAAATTTTACTGATTCCGGAGTATTTTGAATGGTAGCTAATAGCAATTCTTCATCCTCGGGCCATGAACTTCCTGCCACCAGACACAGATGCTGTTCCTTAAAAGCTTCCATAAAAGGCAAGGAATTGTCTCTTTCTATAATTTCTCTCACCCGATCAAAACGAGTATCGCCGGTTACAGAGACCTTGTCAATATTAATAGAGCGCAGCAGTTCTTCTGAGGCATTGTTTTGTACAAAAAAATGAGAAACCCTCCGCAAAGCAGCTCGCATAAACCCTCCGTGGGCTTTAAAATACACTTGTTTCTTGTTGAATATGCCTGAGATAAGGAGTATGGGGATATTCCGCTCCTGTAATTTTCTATAGTAATTGGGCCAGATCTCATATTTCACAAAAATAGCCAGCTTTGGGGCCACGGTCGATAAGAATTGGTCTACATTACGTGCCGTGTCAAAAGGCAGGTAGGTGATAAAATCAGCTTCTTTGGAATTTTTTTTTACCTCGAAGCCAGACGGTGAGAAAAAGGTTACTAAGAATTTATATTCCGGATAGGTTGTTTTGAGTTTTTGCAGTAAAGGAAGTCCCTGCTCAAATTCTCCTAATGAGGCAGTATGCATCCAAATAATTGAATCTTTTTTGGAAATGCATTCATCTAAATAAGAGATTAGGTGTTTTCTGCCCGATATAAAAAGAGCAATTTTCGTATTAAAAAGCGCAGGGATCTTTAGTACATACCAAGCAATGGTAATTGCAATATTATAGAGAAAATACACCTGGTGATAGTTTATCGCTAAAATACGCTTCTTTGGGGAATTACATTGGTAGCGGTTCCTTAATTTTGTAATATTGCTGGCAGAATATAGCGCTATGAAAAAAATACAAATGGTGGACCTGGTAGGGCAATATCAGGAGATTAAGGAACAGGTAAACAGTGGAGTAATGCAGGTTTTTGAGACCGCCACATTTATTAACGGACCTGAAGTACAGGCTTTTCAGAAAGAACTGGAAACCTATCTGGGAGTAAAACATGTGATTCCCTGTGCGAACGGAACCGATGCCCTTCAAATAGCTATGATGGGGTTGGGGCTTAAACCTGGAGATGAGGTCATCACAGCAGATTTTACCTTTGCAGCTACGGTAGAAGTCATTGCTTTACTTGGCTTAACTCCGGTATTGGTTGATGTAGATCCAGACACCTTTAATATAGATCCAAAAGCAGTAGAAAGAGCTATTACCTCCAATACAAAGGCGATAGTCCCTGTGCATTTATTTGGGCAGTGTGCCCCAATGGATGAACTCCTCGAAATTGCAGAAAAAAATAATCTTTTCTTAATAGAAGATAATGCTCAGGCCATAGGGGCTACCCACACATTTAAAGATGGCAGTAAAAAGATGGCCGGAGCAATGGGTCATATAGGGGCTACCTCATTTTTTCCTTCTAAGAATTTGGGTTGTTATGGTGATGGTGGAGCCATTTTTACAAACGATGATGCATTGGCTCACTTTATAAGGGGGATTGTAAATCATGGGATGTATGAACGGTATCACCACGATGTAATTGGCGTAAATTCTAGATTAGATTCTGTACAGGCGGTCGTCTTGAGGGCAAAATTGCCTCATTTGGATAGCTATTGTGCAAAAAGAAGAGAAGCAGCCCGTAAATATAATAGGGCCTTTAAGGGGATTCAGCATATCATACTTCCAAAAATGGTAAATAATTGCGGGGGCATATGCGATACGTGCGATTGCCACGTGTTTCACCAATATACGTTGCGAATTACCAATGGCAAGCGTAATGAACTAGCAACGTATTTAGGAGAGAAAGGAATTCCTCACGGCGTGTATTACCCCATTCCATTGCACAGTCAAAAGGCGTATCGGGATGATAGATACAATGAGGCTGATTTTCCAGTAACCAACCAATTGGTGAATGAAGTCATTTCCTTACCTATGCATACAGAATTAGACGATGAGCAAATAGCGTTTATTACCGACAGCATTTTACAATTTCTAGATTAGAAGCATGAAGATATTAGTAACAGGTGGACTCGGATTTATTGGGTCGCACACAACGGTAGAATTACAGCAAAAAGGATACGAAGTGGTCATTCTAGATGATTGTTCTAATTCTTCAGAGAAGGTATTAGATGGGATTGAGGCGATTACAGGTCAACGGCCCATTTTTGAAAAATTAGACCTCAAAGAGAAAGCCGATGTGGTTGGGTTTTTTAAAAGACATGCAGATATTCAGGGGGTTATTCATTTTGCAGCATCTAAGGCCGTAGGGGAAAGTGTTGAAAAACCGTTATTGTATTACGAGAATAATATTACTACACTTATTTATATTCTTCAGCAATTAGCGCAAAAAGATACGTCGAGCTTTATTTTTAGTTCTTCCTGTACGGTATACGGGCAGGCAGATGAAATGCCCATCACCGAGAATGCTCCTGTAAAAATAGCTGAATCTCCCTATGGAAACACAAAGCAAATAGGGGAAGAGATTATTTATGATACCTGTAAAGTAACCCCGCAACTCAATGCAATTTCATTGCGATATTTTAACCCAATGGGGGCACACCCCAGTTCAGCGATTGGTGAATTGCCTATAGGAGTGCCTCAGAATCTGGTGCCATTTATTACGCAAACGGCTATAGGACTTAGAGAGGAATTATCCGTTTTTGGGGACGACTATCCTACCGAAGACGGCACATGTATCAGAGATTATATACATGTAGTTGACCTGGCCAAGGCTCATGTAGTAGCACTACAGCGACTTTTGGAAGGCAAAAACCCAGTAAACTATGAGGTTTTTAACGTGGGGACCGGTACCGGAAGTACTGTACTAGAGGTTATTCAAAGCTTTGAACGGGTGTCTGGAAGAAAATTAAATTACAGAATTGTAGGCCGTAGAGCAGGGGATATAGTACAAGCCTATGCCGATACCACGAAAGCAAATAAGGTGTTAGGTTGGAAGGCAGAATCTTCATTAGACGATGCCATGCGATCTGCCTGGTTATGGGAGCAAAAAGTGCGAGCTAGCTAAAAGTTACTTTACTATTGCTATTTTAAAGGATTCTAAGGTTGTTAATGAACCGTTAGTTTGTATCGAAACGTATATATGGTATGTTTAATAACTTGGGTACTAGTTTGGAAGTTATTCAGGATGCTGTAGCGCACCAACTGTATGAGCGTTTGGTCTTACAACTTAAAAAAGATATTGCCTTAGCTAATATTTCCATATCCTTGCCAGAAAAAGTTACTCCAAAAGATCTGAAAGAAGCCCTTCATGAAAAGATCTACTATCTTTTACTGGAGAGATTTCCCGAATACCTGAATCTTCTCTATATAATTGATGTACCTGAAAAGGCCATTGCTAATATCACTGGGAAAGATATTGTAGACTTGGCAGAAGAGGTTACTTTTCTTATTTTAAGGCGCGAATGGCAAAAGGTCTGGTTCAAGTCGAAATACTCTTCCTGAAGAAGGATTAGAAAGGGCATAAGAATGAACCAGCAGATCATCCTACAAACTATTAAAAGTTGTATTTTTGAGAAATTTTTACCGAAGATATTGAGATATAATTCATGGATAAATACTCCTTTTTAAACGCTGCGCATACATCTTTTTTCGCTGAGATGTACGATAAATATCTAACTAACCCAGACAGTGTAGAACCCAGTTGGCGTGCTTTTTTCCAAGGTTTCGATTTTGGGTTGGAAAGCGCTCTAGATGAGGTAGGGATAGATGCTGAACAAGGGGTTGCTACTATTTCTAACGGGGAATCGTTTGCAATTCCGGAAACACTTCACAAAGAGTTTCAGGTGGTACGCCTTATTGATGGCTACCGTACCAGAGGTCATTTATTTACTAAAACCAACCCGGTACGTGAACGGCGTAAATATTCGCCAACACTAGACATAGAAAATTTTGGATTATCAGAAGCTGATCTAGATACGGTATTCAACGCAGGAGAGATCATAGGAATAAAATCTAATACATTGCGGAATATCATTGGTCATTTGCAACGTATTTATTGTGATGCTATTGGGGTGGAATACATGTATATCAGAAAACCGGAGAAGGTACAATGGATTCAGGATTGGCTCAATAAAAACGCGAATCAGACCAACTTTAGTCCCAATCAGAAAAAACATATTTTAAGGAAGTTGAATCAAGCGGTTTCCTTTGAAGGATTTTTACACACGAAATATGTTGGGCAAAAACGGTTTTCACTCGAAGGAAATGAATCGCTTATACCGGCAGTAGATGCTATTGTGGAGCGGGCGTCCGCATTAGGAGTAAAACAATTTGTCATGGGTATGGCGCATCGCGGAAGATTAAATGTATTGACTAATATTTTCGGTAAGGCGGCAAAAGATATTTTCAGTGAATTTGACGGAAAAGACTACGAACAAGAAATATTTGACGGAGATGTAAAATATCACCTTGGCTGGACCTCTGACCGCACCTCGGATAACGGTCATAAGATTAGTATGAACATTGCTCCAAACCCTTCTCATTTAGAAACGGTAGGCGCAGTTGTTGAAGGAATTACGCGAGCCAAACAAGATGCTCATTTTCCGGAGGATTTCTCCAAGGTATTACCAATTGTTGTTCATGGAGATGCTGCAATTGCAGGTCAGGGAATTGCCTATGAACTGGTTCAAATGGCAAACCTGGATGGGTACAAAACAAATGGTACCATTCATATCGTAGTGAACAATCAAATTGGTTTTACGACCAATTACCTGGATGGAAGGTCTTCCACTTATTGCACGGATGTTGGGAAGGTGACACTATGCCCCGTACTTCATATAAATGCAGATGATGTGGAGGCGGTGGTACATGCATCGCTTTTTGCGCTGGAATACCGCATGCGTTATAAACAGGATGTATTTTTAGATCTGTTGGGCTACAGAAAATATGGGCACAATGAAGGTGATGAACCCAGATTTACGCAACCTAAACTTTACAAGGCTATAGCGAAACATCAAAACCCCAGAGATATTTATGCAGCTAAACTCTTGGATGAAGGAATTATAGAAAAGGACCATGTTAAAAAACTGGAGGCAGAATATAAATCGAGTTTGGAAGTAGAGCTGGAAGATTCTCGCAAAGAGGATAAAACGGTCATCACTCCATTTATGGCGGATGAATGGAGCGGCTTTCAAAATGTACGCGAATGGGAAATGATGGCTCCCATAGATACAACCTACGAGAAAAAGAAACTTTCAAAAATTGCAGCGACCATTACACAACTTCCCAGCGGTAAAAAGTTTTTGCGAAAAGTTGAAAAATTAGTGAACGACCGTAAGAAAATGTTTTTCGAATCGGATCGTCTGGATTGGGCCATGGGAGAATTACTGGCCTATGGATCGTTATTGGAAGAAGGCTATGGCGTGCGCATGAGTGGTCAGGATGTGGAAAGAGGAACATTTTCTCACCGCCATGCAGTTATGAAGGTCGAGGAAAGTGAAGAGGAGGTTATGCTACTAAATCATATTTCTAAGGATCAGGGAAGGTTTCAAATTTACAATTCACTTCTGTCTGAATATGGGGTGGTTGGATTCGATTACGGCTATGCCATGGCAAGTCCAAATACCTTAACCATTTGGGAAGCTCAATTTGGTGACTTCAGTAATGGCGCCCAAATAATGATAGACCAATATATATCGGCCGCCGAAGATAAATGGAAGCTTCAAAATGGACTAGTGCTTTTGCTTCCTCATGGTTATGAAGGTCAGGGAGCTGAACACTCTTCTGCCAGAATGGAACGATACCTTCAATTATGTGCCAGAGATAATATGTATGTGGCAGACTGCACAACACCGGCCAATTTATTTCATTTGTTACGAAGACAAATGAAAGGTAACTTCAGAAAGCCACTGATCGTATTTACCCCAAAAAGTCTATTAAGACATCCCAAAGCAGTTTCTTCTGTGGCAGAATTTACTTCAGGAAAGTTTCAGGAAGTTATCGACGATGCCAGTGCTAAAATGGATAATATCAAAAGTGTAGTTTTCAGTACGGGAAAATTCTATTATGACCTGTTGGCCGTAAAAGAAGAACAGCAAAGAGATGATGTGGCATTGGTACGGGTAGAACAATTGTTCCCGCTGCCTTCAGATCAGATGAAAAAGATTATAGAAAAGTACAACAAGGCAGATGACATTGTTTGGGCTCAGGAAGAACCGCGCAATATGGGTGCCTGGTCTCATATGATGATGCATTTCAGCGAAGCACAAAAATTCAGAGTGGCATCGAGACGTTTTTATGCCTCCCCTGCTGCGGGTAGTGCGGTTCGTTCGAAAATGCGGCACCAACAAGTGATCGATTATGTTTTTGACAAGACAAAGGATAATATGACAAGACCTCCAAAAAAAAGCAGCACAAAATAATGAGACGTACTGTTATTCTATTGTTGTTCTTCGCAGCTATTCCTAAACTATATTCCCAAGAGGAATTGCCTAATTATGCAACAATGGCAACAGAGTTCTCCTCAAGGTATAATGCGCAGGACTACAAGGGTGTTTACGAATTGTATGATGCCGATATGCAAAAGGCCATCACCTATGAGGAAACACATTTGTTTTTTACAAATAATGTTAATAGGCTCATGGGGGATATTGTGGAAATGCAGTTCATAGGATTAAAACAAGGAGCACATGTATACCGCACTACCTTTGACCGATCTCTTGCTGATATAATCCTTTCATTAAATCCACAAAATAAGATTAACGGATTTTATATATCACCTGTACAAGGGAACGAATTTCCGAAGCTGGAACGAAATCTCACGCCCATGATACTTCCATTTGAAGAAGAGGTTTTTGTGTTTTGGGGAGGAACAACCTTAGATCAAAATTACCACCTTGGAGAAATAACCCAGCAATATGCCTATGATCTTTTAATGGTAGCTGATGGCACTTCGTATGATGGAGATCCTAAAGTGAATGATAATTATTTTGTGTTTGGCAAGGAAATAGTGGCACCTTGTGATGCACGGGTTGTTAAGGTGATAACCGGAGTTAAAGACAACATTCCTGGTGAGATGAATCAGGATCAGCTGACAGGAAATACCATTGTATTAAAAACGGCGAATGAAGAATATCTTTTATTTGCTCATTTAAAAGAAAAATCTATAGTGGTTGAAGAAGGACAGGAAGTGCGGCAAGGAGAACTTTTGGGTTTGTGCGGCAATTCTGGAAACTCCTCTGAACCACATCTGCATTTGAGTCTGCAAAATACATTGGAGATGGAAAATGCCACAGGAGCAAAATTATTTTTTGATCAAATTTTGGTCAATGGAGAAATAAAACGAGATTATCTTCCTATAAAAGAAGATTTTGTTAGAAATTTGAACTAAGAGGTACATTAAAAAAAGCGTAAAGCATGATTTTAGAAATGAAAGTTCCCTCTCCGGGAGAATCTATTACCGAAGTAGAAATTGCCGAATGGTTGGTAAAAGACGGAGATTATGTTGAAAAGGACCAGGCTATTGCAGAGGTAGATTCAGACAAGGCTACTCTCGAATTGCCGGCTGAGGAAAGCGGAATAATTACGTTAAAAGCCGAAGAGGGTGATGCGGTTGCCGTAGGGGAAGTAGTGTGTCTCATAGATACCAGTGCTGCAAAACCTGAAGGTGCAACTAGTGCCGAAAGCACAAAAGAAACCGATAAAAAAGAAGATGTTGTGGCTGCAACCCCAGTGCCTGTAGCAACTCCTGCTAAAGAAGCAACAACCTATGCTTCAGGAACACCATCTCCTGCGGCTCGAAAAATATTAGATGAAAAAGATATCGATGCTACTTCCGTAAAGGGCACAGGAAAAGATGGCAGAATCACCAAGGAAGATGCTTTGTCTGCAGTGCCTTCAATGGGGACCCCAACTGGTGCTAAAAGAGGGGAATCCAGAACTAAACTTTCTATGCTTCGCCGCAAGGTGGCAGAAAGATTAGTGCAAGCAAAAAATGAAACGGCTATGCTTACTACCTTTAATGAGGTAGATATGTCTGCAATCTTTGAATTGAGAAAACAGTACAAGGAAACCTTTAAAGAGAAGCACGATGTGAGTCTCGGATTTATGTCGTTTTTCACCAAAGCTGTCATTAGGGCATTGCAATTGTTTCCTGCAGTAAACTCAATGATAGATGGGAAGGAAATGATTACCTATGATTTTTGTGATATCAGTATTGCGGTTTCAGGACCAAAAGGACTAATGGTGCCAATAATTCGAAACGCGGAAAACCTAACATTCAGAGGGATAGAAGCTGAGGTAAAGAGATTGGCTATTAGGGCAAGAGATGGACAGATTACGGTAGATGAGATGACCGGAGGAACGTTTACAATTTCTAATGGCGGCGTTTTTGGATCTATGCTATCTACGCCAATCATTAATCCACCTCAAAGTGGTATCCTGGGGATGCATAATATCGTAGAGAGACCTGTAGTTAAGAATGGGGCGGTAGCTATTGTGTATGTGGCCCTGTCCTATGATCACAGAATTATTGATGGAAAAGAATCGGTAGGATTTTTAGTTGCAGTTAAAGAAGCACTGGAAAACCCCGTAGAATTTTTAATGGACGGGAATGTTACTCGGGCCCTTGAGTTATAAATAGACCTTATTTTTTCTTTTTTAAATACAAAGTGGCAGTACCATAGTCTATAATTGCCTTTCCTTTTTTTAGGATGTCGGCTCCAATGATGCCGTCTACAGGAAGTGCTTTATGATTGGTAAGGGCTTCGTTGATGTGGACCAAATCAAACAGTACTATTTTTTGTTTTGTACGCTTCCAGTTTCCAAGTTCTAATTTGTTTTTCGTGGATAATTTTGTTTCCATATTGGTGGCTCCGGCCCCAGCTGCTTTTATTTTCGAATCTTTTGAAATAAGGTGAAAATATTCAATTTTGTCTGATCCAACACAAGTATTGGAAGCTCCGGTATCCAGAATAAACCGTCCTGTAACGCCATTAATCTTGCCCATCACTTCAAAATGATTGGTAGCGGTAAGGGTGAGGGGAATTTTATGATAGTTTTTCTTTTTCAAAATTTGCTTAAGATCTTTCAACGTAGTTTGTTTTGGCAAAGATAATTCTATTTTTGTGGCATGCTTATAACAGACACCCATAGTCACCTGTATAGTGAAGCCTTTGATGAAGACAGAGATGCGGTAATTCAGAAAGGCATTGCCCTGGGGATTAAACGCTATTTTATACCTGCCATCGATTCTGCCTATACCCAATCTATGCTAGACCTGGAGCAAGCGTACCCAGAAAACGTTTTTTTGATGGCAGGACTACATCCTACGCATGTTAAAGAGAACTATGAGGACGAATTACAGCACGTAGAAACCCAATTGAAGCAGCGAAATTATTATGCCGTTGGAGAAATTGGAATAGATTTATACTGGGATACTTCTTTTTTAAAACAGCAACAACAGGCATTTAAAAAACAGATTGGTTATGCAAAAAAGTATAACTTACCTATTGTGATTCATTGCCGGGAAGCTTTCGATGAGATTTTCGAAATTCTGGAGGAAGAAAAAGGACCAGATTTACGAGGAATATTTCATTGTTTCACAGGCACATTAGAACAAGCTCACAAGGCTATTAGTTATAATATGAAACTTGGAATTGGAGGGGTGGTTACTTTTAAAAATGGCAAGATAGATACTTTTATAGATCAGATAAGTATAAAACATATTGTCTTAGAGACAGACGCTCCTTATTTGGCACCGACTCCATTTAGAGGGAAAAGAAACGAAAGCAGTTATCTAATGGAAGTGCTAAAAAAAGTTGGATCTATCTATCAATTACCAGTGGACGAAATCGCCAGGATTACCACCGAAAATTCCAAAGAAGTTTTTGGAGTATAACAGTGGGGCAGCAATAGCAAAAGTAAATTAAGTATCAATTAGTTAAATTCAATTTCATTTGAAGAACAGCAAGGCAACTATTTTATTGATCTATACCGGAGGTACTATAGGTATGGTTAAGGAGTATAAATCTAATGTTCTAAAGGCGTTCAATTTTGAGAAGGTGGTAGAGCACATTCCCGAATTAGCACAGTTAGATTGCAGTATAGAGAGTGTTTCTTTTGAAGAGCCTATAGATTCATCAAATATGAATCTATCTCATTGGGCAGCTATTGCAACGATAATAGAGACCAATTATAACGGCTATGATGGTTTTGTTGTTTTACATGGCAGTGATACTATGAGTTATACGTCCTCTGCCTTGAGTTATATGCTGGAGAATCTTTCAAAGCCAGTAATTTTTACCGGTTCTCAACTGCCTATTGGGGATTTAAGGACCGATGCAAAGGAGAACTTAATTACCTCTATTCAGATTGCTGCATTACAAGATCAGCAATCGCCGGTAGTGCAGGAAGTCTGTTTGTATTTTGAGAATACACTGTTTAGGGCCAATAGAACAACAAAGATAAATGCAGAACAATTTGAAGCATTTGCCTCACTGAATTACCCTGCTTTGGCCGAATCTGGCGTACACCTTAAAGTGTATAGAGAGAATTTGACAAAAAGGAGAAAAACTAAAAAGTTGAAAGTACATACTGTTTTAGATAATAATGTGGCTATTTTAAAATTATTTCCCGGTTTTAACAGGAAGCTGCTTCAGGGGGTGCTTGGCATACCAGATTTAAAAGCACTGGTGCTCGAAACCTATGGTGCCGGCAATGCAACAACAGAAGGCTGGGTACTTTCAGATTTGAGAGCTGCAATTAAAAATGGATTGCATATTGTTAATGTTACACAATGTTCCGGAGGTAGTGTAATTATGGGGCGCTATGAAACCAGTAAAGAGCTGGAAGAGATGGGGTTAATTAATGGAAGAGATATTACGACCGAAGCGGCAATTACCAAACTTATGTACTTGCTGGGGAGTGATATTTCTCACAAATCATTTCGCACAATTTTTGAGACTTCAATTCGTGGAGAAATGACCTAAAATTAACCGCTCAAAATTTCATTTACTAA
>CBDUCK010000029.1:0-18653 GCA_965365635.1 uncultured Muriicola sp. | reverse complement strand
TTTTTTTTGGTTTTCCAACCAGCAAAAGTTCTGAAGGAGGAAAAATTATGAAGAAGAAATTAATTTTTCTATCCTTGAAATCTCATTGATAGCCGTAGCAGTATAAGAGGTGGCTTGGAGAGAATCTTTTGCCACCACTGTAATGTCGAACCTACTCCCCATAAGTTTTAATGTATGGGTATAGCTTTTCTGCGCAGTAGTGGTGAGACCAGCACTAAGGAAAACTATCAGAAGGAGGAATTTATTTACCACTATGTTACAACTAAAACGATTCCAAGAGTTGAATATACCCTTTCGGGGTCATTTTTTGATAACTCGTGTTTCCTAACACTTCTCCATTTTTATTCAGTTTCACAACCCACGGAAAGTATCCTTTTGAATTATAAGCTTCAGCTAACAATTTGTTTTTTTTCTCTTGTTCGGGTGGAAGGGCGTTTTTCTTTTTCTTGGGAAAATCTGCCTGCAGCAGAATAAAATGATCATTGGCATAAGTGATGAATTCTTGGGAACTCCATATCTCCCTATCTAGTTTTATACACGGAGCGCACCAATCCGAACCTTGAAAAACAAGAAGGATAGGCAGGTTTTTTTCTGAAGCCAATTGCTTGGCAGTGTCGAAATCGGTTTTCCAATCCTGAGCAAACCCTATTTGTGCTGCAAAGAATAGAAGCAGAAAGTGAACTAGTTTTTTCATTGCTTTAGGATATAAATCTATAAACGATTATTTAAAAAACTTCGTATTTTAAAAGTTTCCTTTTTAAATTTAAAACCAAATAGCCCCAGTAATGGACCTACCATTAACGGTACATATATTAGTGTTGGATCCATAATTTCCTGAAGCCAGGTAAGCAATTGAATGCTTAAAATGGTAATGGCAAAACCAATACAATTAACAATAGTAAGTGCTGTCCCTTTTATCTCGGGGGAGGCATTATTGGCTACCAGAGTGGAAAACAGCGGGGAATCTGCAATAACCACCATTCCCCAGAAAAGCATAAAGACCAGAAACAAGTATTGGGATTCAAAACCAAAAGCCCAGGGAGACAAAACACAGCATCCAAGAGATAGAAGCAGGGCTGTAAAAGCAGTAGATTTCACCCCTGCCCTTTGTGAAACATATCCTCCCAAAACACAACCCAGACTCCCTACTGCAATAATTAAAAAGGACCATAAAGGAATGTTCAGGGAAGTGGTAATCGACAGCTCCGAATAGGTAGTTAATATGACGGGCACAAATGCCCAGAAAGCATATAATTCCCACATGTGTCCAAAATATCCTATGGCCGCCGAGCGAAAAGGTTTGTTTAAGAATACTTTATAAAGCGTTTGGGTATCCAAATGTAATTTGGCCTTGCGGTATGGGCCATCCGGAACTAACAGCACCATCAAACTACCTCCAAAAAGTGAAAGACACGTAGTTATAATTACCACAGAATGCCATGAAGAGCTTCCGGAGGTACCTTTTAACAAATGGGGTAATGCCGTGCCTAAGACTAAAGCACCCACAAGATAGCCAAGTGATTTTTCTAACCCCTCTTTAAAATAATCGGCGGCAATTTTCATGCCTACCGGATAAATCCCTGCAAGGAAAAAACCAGTTAAGAATCTGAATATGAGCAAACTAACCAGTGTATTTTGCTCCCATAACATAGTTAGATTACATCCCCCTCCAATAATAGCACTAATTAAAAACACTCTCGAGGGTGAATACCGATCTGCAATTGTAAGCAGGGCAAATAAAAGGGTTCCTAAAATAAAACCAAATTGAACAGCCGACGTCAGATGTCCCAGGGCCTGATTACTTAGATTAAAAGAAGCAACCAACTCTGGCATCACCCCATTTCCCGCAAACCATAATGAGATACAGCAGAATTGAGCGATTACAATAACCGGTAGTACCCACTTCTGAATCTTCAAGTTGTTTTGGGTCATAAATGTGGGTTACTAGTAATTTGGTAAAGAATATGTTGTTTCAAAATAGGCTATAGATCAACATCGAGTTGTCTTCCTTCAACCTGAGCTTTGCGGTCCATCTCGGTACCAATGGCAACCCCAATGCCCATGCCAACTGCAATACCTACGCCTAACATACCGTAGTTGCCAGTACCGGCCCCAAACGAAATGCCAATAGGGATTCCAAAAGCACTCATCCCCAAAATCATCCATATTCGGCGGTAATAAAATTTGGGAACTATTTTTAATTCTTTCTCGAGCGTTTTTACAATCTTATTTTTTGCATTTCCCAGCCCTTTTTTAAATGCCTTATCTGTTTCCACGATAGAATTAAGGGTTCCGATCTCTTTGTTAATAATGGTAATTATGCCTTCGGGGAGTTCTCTACTTCTTACTTCGCTAACAAGTTTTTTAAAGGCAGTATATTTTTTAAAGAGTTTGGTGTCGGGAGAAATATCTTCTCTGGGTATGGGGGTTATTATTTTGGTTGTGGACATAGAATAAATATAGCAAACTAATTTAACAACACGAACTAGATCTATTACGTTTAAATGTAAAACGAGTACCAAGGGAATGATTTCTTTCTGTAAGCAGTCAGTACTTAGGTATTCAAATATTTTTCGGGGTCTAGTGAAGGCTAATTACCTTGGTGATTTTCCAATCATCTTCCTGTTGCTTCCATATAATAATAAATTTACTTGGGTTAGATGGGGCATCTGGTTCTTCCTTATTGCGAAACGAGTGAAACCCAATTTCAACTGCGCCATACTCCTTAATAGGATATACTTCAATGCTACCTTGTACTAATTCACGGGTAACCTTACCACAGATGTTTTCCTCAAGAGCTTTTAAAAGGTCAGTTTTAGAGGTTGTTAATCCACCTTTGTCGTGAAAGAACTCAATATCTTCAGAATAGATAGCATCTTGTTTGGCTAAATCGCAGGTATTATAGGCGTTAAAATAGATGCTATCCATCCTTGAAATAGTCTGGTATAATGCCTGGTCTTCGACTACATATGCTGGAATTGCCATAGCACCATTCCTGGAATTTGTGTTACAGGAAGCGCATAAGATCATATAAAAAGAGCATGGAAGAAGGATTGATTTGAAGTTGCTCATAGGGTATGGTTGTTTTAACGTTCGCTAACCAAATGGTTAAATAGAAAGTTACTACTATCAAAAATCTCCTTCATACCGTTGTAAGCGGTTCTGTGCTTTGAGCAGCTCACTTTGGAGATGGTCAACTTTTTTCAATAAATTAAGTACTACATCTATTCCTTCAAGATTAACATTTAAATCACGGTGAATACGAATTATTTTTTCAATTTCGACAAGGGAATCCTCATGGATGAACTGATTTTTTTTAACTGACCTAATCTCAATTAAACCAACCTGATGCAGTTGGTTGAAAAAAGATGCTTCAACTTTATACTGTTCACAAAGCTGAATTACAGGTATAAAATATTCTAAGTCCATAGTTATCGTAATTTGGCAAGTTCTTCAAACAATTTTTTCTCTTTACTGGATAGTTTAGTAGGCATTTTAATTTGGTAGGTAATATACAGATCACCAAATTGCCCTTCCTTTTTATAGACTGGGAAACCTTTTCCTTTAAGTTTTACCTGTGTCCCATTTTGGGTTTCTGGCTTTACTTTTAGTTTTGCTTTGCCATCGAAGGTATCTACAACTACTTCACCTCCCAAAAGGGCCGTATACAGATCCAATTCAACTGTTAGGTACAAATTATCTTCATCTCTCTTAAAACGAGTGCGGTTTATAATAGAAAAAGTGATATTTAGATCGCCTTTGGGCCCACCATGGATTCCTTCACCACCATGATTTTTTATTTTGATAACCTGACCATTTTTTATGCCAGCAGGTATTGTAAGTCTAATATTTTTACCATTTACAGTTAATGTTCGCTTATGGGTACGGTAGACATCTTCTAAAGAAAGTTCTAATGTTGCATTGTAGTCTTGCCCCCTAAACTGGGCACTTCTCTTTTGGCTTCCTCTACCTCTTTGCCCAAACATGTTACTGAAAAAATCGGAAAAATCTTCATCCCCAAAGTCCCTATATCCTGTTTGTTGAGAAGACCGCCGATACTGTTGCTGTTGTTTTGCTTTCTCAATTTCATCAGCATGCTTCCAATCTTTGCCGTAGTTGTCGTATTTCGCACGATTTTCAGGATTGCTTAATACCTCGTTAGCTTCGTTTATTTCCTTAAATCTTTTTTCGGCTGCCGCGTCGCCAGGGTTTACATCCGGGTGATATTTACGAGCCAATTTCCGATAGGCTTTCTTAATATCCTCCTGAGAGGCTTTTTTCGAAAGGCCCAAAATTTTGTAATAATCTATGAAGGTCATTTAGGATTGCATATTTGGACATGTATAAGTGTGCTAGAGATTCTTTATGAAGTACTTACTTCGGATAATATCTTACTTTACAAGTATTACAAACTACCTCTTCATTTTCGTGTTTTAGAGTAATACCGGAAAGATGTTTATTTGCATACTCCTGAACCCAACCTACATTTGGATTTTTTGTGTCTACATCCGCATCATAATTTTTTGCAGCTTCATAGAATTGTCCCCCATATTCTTGTCTCCCCCAACAATTAGGACATAGACCTTCAGGAGTTTCAGTTATTCTCTCTTTCGGGTTTTTTTTTAAATGATTAATAAGGGCTTTAATTAGTTTCATGATTCAGGCGATTTATATAAAATGAAAATGATAATCTTCTGGACTATGAAGTTCGGTAATTTAGAGTCAATTTTCAAATTACAGGGTATATAGTTTACAGCTTTCATTGAAATATAACAGACTTGTTTCTTCTCTTTGATATGGAAAGAGGACACTTTTTATATAAATACATTTTTTCGGATGTTGGATGATGCATTTTTTGCATTTTTGCAGTACCATCATTTTAAAGGTTGGCGCATATGGATTTCTTTTTAATAACCACCATACTTGTTTTTTTATCGGCCATGTTCGGCTATCTTAATGTAAGGTTTTTGAAACTCCCAAATACTATTGGCCTTATGGTCATTACTATTATTTTCACCATGGGTGTCTTTGCCTTAAGCTATTTTGACGCTACGCTATTAAATGCAGAACGCTACATCATCTCCCAAATCGATTTTAAAACGGTACTGTTAGATATAATGCTTAGTTTTTTGCTTTTTGCGGGGGCGCTGCATACCGATTTTGATCAGTTAAAGGCGCAGCGCTGGCCTATTTTTACTTTTTCAACACTTGGAATTTTAGTATCAACCTTTCTGGTAGGGACCGTAACATTTTATGCACTACAACTTGTTGGTTTAGAAGTTCCTATGGTGCATTGTATACTTTTTGGAGCGCTTATTTCACCTACAGATCCTATTGCTGTATTGGGGATATTGAAAAAAGCAGGGGTTCCGAAAAAACTTGAAACAAAAATTGTTGGGGAATCTTTATTTAATGATGGAGTAGGCGTAGTGGTTTTCTTAACTGTTTATGAATTCGCAACACCTTCTGAAGAAGCCATTACTTTTTTACATGTTTTGGAATTGTTTGGGGTTGAGGTGATAGGGGGTATTTTGTTAGGACTCACAATAGGATGGATTATGTACCGTCTTATGAAGACCATAGATGATTATGATATTGAGGTAATTATTACGCTGGCAGCGGTTATGACGGGTACAGTTATAGCACAGAAACTACATGTTTCGGCTCCGCTGGCCATGGTAGCGGCCGGATTAATGGTTGGGAACGATAAATTGCGAAACAGTGCCATGTCGGAGAGTACCATAATCTATGTGGACAAATTCTGGGAATTAATAGACATTCTTTTAAATACGCTACTGTTTGTGTTGCTAGGGATGGAAATTCTGGTGCTAACCTTTAACTATGATTATATCCTGGCGGGACTCCTTTCAATACCTATTGTGCTTATGTGCAGATATTTATCGCTGTTATTGCCCATCCAGTTTTTCAAAAGAAAACTAGATTTTGTCCCTAAAACAAATCTCATTATGACCTGGGGAGGCCTCAGGGGAGCTATTTCTATAGCACTAGCCTTAGGACTTACCGAGGATATGAACAGAGACCTGTTTCTGGTAATCACCTATGTAGTGGTAGTATTCTCTATTATTGTACAGGGATTAACCGTTAGCAGATTGGTTAAAAAGGTATCCTTATAAGCTGTTCATTTGTAAGAATTTAAAATTTCCGTGGAAATCTACTTAAAGGCTACTAACTTTTGACCGTCATTATAAAGCTATTTTAATACACAATTCAGTTGGTCAGATAGAAAAAGAGAGAACGTACATAATATGCAACGACTTATATCAGAGATTTTTCAAATAGCAATAGGGATTCTTCTTGCGAGTGTAGGACTAAAGATGTTTTTACTTCCAAATGGTTTTTTAGATGGTGGGGCAACTGGCATTGCCATTTTACTAAGTGAACTTTTTCATTTTGATATTTCTTATATTCTATTGATTGTAAGTATCCCATTTCTCATATTGGCATGGTTTAGCTTATCTAAAAGAATTTTTACTAAATCAGTAATATCAATCATCTCTCTGGCAGTTATTATCCATTTTGAAAACTTTGTAGCAATAACTGATGATAAGCTACTCATAGCAATTTTTGGTGGTCTTTTTTTAGGAGCCGGAATAGGTTTGACTATAAGAAACGGTGCCGTTTTAGACGGTTCGGAAATATTAGGAATTTTTATAAATGATCGTTTAGGTATTAGCATAGGAAAGGTTATTCTACTTTTTAACGCCATTCTATTTGGAGCTACGGCAGTATTGCTTTCTCTTGAGATTGCAATGTACTCGATACTTACTTTTATTGTAACCGCTAAAGTTATTGATCTCATGATCGAGGGCTTTGAAGATTATGTTGGTTTAATGATTGTATCCGAAAAAACAATAATAATAAACAAAGAACTTATTAGCGTTGTTGGCACAGGCACTACCTTATATCAGGGATCGGGAGGTTTTGGAAAAAGAGGCGCCCAATCCAAAAAAGACATTATTCATACGGTAATCAATAGAATTGATATTAGAAGAACATACAATTTAATTGACTCAATAGATAAGAATGCCTTTATTATTGAGTTTGATGTTAACAATATTAAAGGAGGTATATACACAAAATTTCTTTCCAAAAAAGGTTTAAAAAAACTATCGCCAACAACCTTTAAAAAGAGTAGTGGCGATACTAATGAAAATTGATTTTTTATAATTTTTTAAAGCAACAAAATATAAAGTTTTGTAGTGCCCCTGAGGGTGTTTCGTGATCTACTTTTTTGCATCTGATCTTCGAAAAATTCTGAGTAAATAAGGCCGTCAATTTCGGTTCGGAATACTGTGCAATCTCTATGCCGCTGCATTTTGTGGGCCCCTGGTCAGAAAAGGTTCCAATAACCATAAAACCATCTGGGGCTAACGATTTTTTTACCGTTTGCACGTAGGCTTCAATTTCTTTGGTATTGGTTAGAAAATGAAATGCTGCTCTATCGTGCCAAAGGTCATACTCAGCCGTTGGAACAAATTCAGCAATATCGGCAACAATCCATGTGACTTCTTCGGCCTGTTGACCGAGGCGTATTTTGGCATTCTCAAGAGATTTTTCGGAAATATCGAGCACCGTTACATCTTTGTACCCCAATTGGAGTAAATGATCAACCAAAAGGCTATCGCCTCCACCAATATCAATAATTTTAGCAGTCAGCGGAATGTTCAGTTCATTAATAAATTCTAAAGACGTTTCTGGAGTTGGTTGAAACCAGCTTACATTCTGAGTGTCTTTGGAATTATATATGCCCTCCCAGTGCTTTTTTCTATCAATTTTTTCCATTTTTATTTTTCAAATACAACTCCCTAGGGAGGGTTAGTTTTGGCATCGTTACATGATGCTATTATAAATTGTATCGCAAAGAGGATCAATAATGGTGTGCGTAGATATTGATCTGCAATGTTCATTTGTTGTTAAGAACCTTTTTAAGGTCTTTATTGCTTCCGGTCATTTCCCAACTTCCAAGAGAAATGGGGATATTGCCAATGGAGTTGAGTTGATCTAAAAAAGTTTTTATTTGGAATTCTTCATTGTTAGACTCTTTCATCTTTGCAAATTCGGCCATGGTATTTTCGAGTAAGTACTTGCCTGTGATATAGCTACTACCATAACCAGGTTGACGCAGATATAAATGCTGTTCAAAAATGAGTAACTCCTTTTCGGTTTTCATCCAACCGCGGGGTGTGTATTCCGAATGAATACCCCCAGCTTCTTCCATGGTCATTTCATTCGCATGAGCGTATAAAGAACCAAGTCCTCTGGCCGCACGTTGGGCTATCATAATGTAAACAATCTCTTTGACACGGGGACTGTCATCATATAAGCCTGCCTGCATAAACATTTCCTCAACAGCGGTGGCAGTGCCTTCATTTCGTGAGTCGAAAATATTATAAAGTAAAGGGCCTTTTCGTATGTCACTTTTATTGGGTTCGGTATCCATTCTTGCGAGTTCAAACCAATGATAGAAATGAGAATACAGCGGTCTTGGGTCATAATGCTCCCCAATCAGGAAAAAGTTTCGCTCTTCTTCGGGTACATATTGGCCAAGGTGTGCTTTTAAGGCAGGTTCAAAATATGGTTTTACCGTAACGATGTCTTCCCTTTCTAAAAAATTTAAAAGGCTTTCAGCACCTTGTTTCGCCATTTGGTCATACATCTCCGGTGAATCTGCTGCGGTAAGCAGAGGTAACGCCCTGTTTCTATGTTCTTCTAACTTGAGGGAGGTCCAGGCACGTGCAAGTTCTCGTTTTAGGATCATCACCTCATCTTCCCAGGTAAGCGGAACCAGATGTACATTTTGGAGATACCAGGTATAATTGTCCTTGCCTATACCGGAAGTGCCTGTTTTGGAAGGGGCTTCTTCTTTGAGCCATTGTACGAAATCATTAGTGGATGTAATGGCGTTATTGATGACAGTAACAAGCTCCGAATCTTCTTGAACGCCGGGTCTGTTTAGTACGTTTTCGAGGGCTTTACTTTGTGAAGCAATGTCCCGAATACCAGTGATCCAAAGATCTTTGGCATTACCGGTAAGATTCTGCCTGGCTTGCTCATTTAAAGGAGCAATACTGCTTAGATCGTCTAAGAATTTACTTCTTTCAGAGGCACTTAACGGAAAGTTATAGGTCCATACCTCGGTAGTCTTGTGATGCGTAGGACCTTCATGAGCCGGAACATCGCTCCGGGCCATCCATACAGATTTATAATAGGCCGGATCTCGTGCCCAGGGTTTTAGAGTATGATGGTTAAAATCATACCCGTTCATTTCGGCCCATACCAGTACCCAATCTACTTGTTCCGGGATATCCCAATTAGTCGTATCTATCGCATGGAGGCGCTCCTGAAGATGTACAAAAGTTGGCCATCGTTTTTCGAAAGTAGCTGCAGTATAGTCGGGGGCACCATCTCGTAAAGGTGGGGTTTCAAACGCTCGCCATTCATGGAACAGGTCTACAAGGTCTTCGTGATTAGACAGAGGTAGTACCGAAGACTGTTCTTCATTATTTTTTGTTCGACAGCCTGCTACCAACAAAAACATCAAAGTAATAAGGGAAATGAACCATATTTTTTTCATAATCATAAGTTTATCATTGCTACCTGATGTACTGTTACATAAGGTGCCAACTAGTTATTTTCTATTATCTATTAAACTGTATTCCATAATATAATCATCCATCACAAAGCCATTCCCAATAGCGGTTACCACAGAATCTATTTTCCTAAACCCCATTTTCTCATAGGATTTGATGGTGTTCTCGTTATGCTTGTTTACCGTTAAGGAAATACTAGTACAGCCAATTAATTTGGCTTCACACTTCATATAGGAGAGGGCTCTTTTTCCAATGCCTTGTCCTCGTAACTCCTTTAAAACGTATAACTTACTTAAAAATAGAGTTTCATTTTCTTTTTTGAAAGAAAAGTAACCCGCGTTGGTCCTGGCATGGGTGATTATAAAATAGGATACCCCTTGCTGTATTTGATCTTTAATAGCATCTGCCGATTGAAATTTTTGAAGCATATAAGAGACTTGTTCAGAGCCAATGATAGGGGTATAGTGCTCTGTCCAAATAACAGTTGCCAAGTCAGATATTTTTTGATAGTCTGAGATTGTTTGAGCCGGAACTATTTCTATCAAAAGGGTAGTTTATTTGTCTAGTAAATTAAATAGGTTTGGTTGTACATGGGTAAAAATAAATTTATTCAGCCATAATTGACTACTGTTTAAAATTACGGATTTTTAATACATTGAATGTATAAACCTTTGATCCATATTTAGTGAGATATTTTCTTTTCGAATCGTATTTTTCGAATACCTTGATCGGTGTCATATTGGGATACTTCTTTAAATTGAAATCTTTTATACAACTCGGTTGCAGGACCATTTGCTAAACCAGTTTCAACTGTAAAGGTTTTAGTGTGGTAGTTATTAAGCACAAACACAAGTAAGGCAGAGGCAATGCCTTGTCTAAAAAAACTGGGATCTACGACTAAACTTTGGATGTGGGTAGCTGTAGAGGCTCTTTTTACTTCAACAACCGCGGCTAGTTCTTGCTCCTTCCAGTAACCAAAAAAATCGTTTTCACTGTTCAGGAAATCATTTAAACTTCTTTGTAGAGGTGGAAAATTAACAGCCTTAAGAAGCGCAGCTTCAACCGGATAAGAGACTTGAAAAACAGCGCGTATTTGTTTCGCTATTGATTTATTTTTATGATCTAGTTTTTGAATCATACAGGTCTGCAAGTTGAATTAATCTTGTTTTTGGATCTGTTTGTAATAGTGTTATACCGAGCATTAATGATGCATAAATATACCTAAAACTTTGCTGCTTTTTTACGGGCCCAGGCAAGGGCCAAACTTCCGGTAACGGCCATTAAGGCAGCCAGGAAATTAAAGGAGATATCGAAAAGATCAAATACACGGCCGGGTAAAAGATTTGAATACATTCCTGTAAGGGGAATGACTACTTTTAAAAGCAGCCATTTTATAGTTCAGTCAGAAAAATTTGAGGACGCTAAATGTTACAATAAGGAATAGTTTTCGTCTTATATGTAATAGTCAATTCTTTTTGTAATTTTAAAATTCTAATAAACCCATACCATATGGCTACCACCCAACAATGTAAAAATTGTGAAAACCTATTTGATCCTTCCTTTGATTATTGCCCGTATTGCGGACAGGAATCTGCAGATAATTTAACCTTTGGCGTGCTCTTTAGCAAAACCATTAGTGATTATTTTTCTATAGATGCCCGTTTCTTTAGGAGTTTTGGGACGCTTATGTTGAAACCAGGGGTGTTGGCACGTCGATTTGTGGATGGTAAGCGCTTAAAATATCTTCATCCGGCCCAGTTTTACCTGTTTGTTTCGGTGATATTTTTCTTTCTCTTTTCTTTTAATATCCGGAAGGCAGATAATGAAGTTGCACGGGCATTTGAAAAAACGTTGGATAATGAGATTTCGATCGATTCCTTACCTCGGACCCAAAAAGATTCTCTTAACCTGATTAAGGCAAAAGAACTACTTAAGAAAAATCAAAAGGTAATTGGCATGTCCGAAGAGGATATTGAGGCAATAGATTCTGTTATGAGCGCTCCTCAAACAATCCCTGATTTTGAAAACGACGGCTTAGATTTTGGTTCTAAACAGAAGGTTTTGGATTCTCTTATCGCTATTGGAGCCCCAAATGAGGCTAAATATGAGGCTATGGGAATGAAAGAGGATGCCAGTGGTTTAAACCGCAGGATTTATGTGCAGCTGCTTAAATTGTATGAAAAAAAGGGAGGGGGAATCGTACAAACCTTTTATGATACTATTCCGCTTGCCATGTTCTTGCTAATGCCTTTGTTTGCAGTACTATTGAAAATATTCTATTGGAAGCGCGGAAACTTCGCACATCATATGGTGTTCAGTTTTTATTTTTTCACCTTTATTTTTACAGTTTATAGTTTGTTACTAGTAGCTAACAAGATTGTTGACGTTCCACTGTGGATTCAGATCATGATTAATTTATCTTTTACCATTTATCTTTTTATTGCACTTCGTAATTTTTATGGAGGAAGTTGGTTTGCGTCTATATTGAAATCTCAGGTAATGACCTTTATTTATATGCTTTTTATATTACCCCTGGCCTTAATGGGAATCGTTTTTATGGCCTTTATGATGTATTGACAAGCGATATTTAAAAAACAATTTAATATGAAATGCGGCACCTTTTGGTGCCGCATTAATAGTAATGGTAACCAACTGTTGGCAGTGTTATTATCTAGGGATTTTTTAATACCTTCTTCAGAAGCATCCGAAATATGGTTCTTGTTTGCAATGAACTAGCTGTATTTTACAAAGGTTTCTGCTTTTGACTGTTTCATTACTAGTTTAATTGATCATAAATAGTGCATTGGCAAAAAAGAGTTTTCCATTCTCCCAGAATCCTCTGAATAATGGATTGTCTACCATGTACACCACCTCACCTCTGCCAAAGTTTTCTACTCCAAATACTAGTGTGTTACTAATCTTTTTCTGAGCTTCGCTACCTGCGAAACCTGCAACTGGTTTGGCGTCTTTTTCAATATAGGCGACCGTGCCTTTTTTCAGATAATCATAACTATCATTACCCAGTTTCAGCGAAAAATAGGTGTTTTCATACCCATAAGCCAATGGATGTGTTGGGTCTACTTTGGTCTTAAAAACAGCTCCTGTTATGGCCTGTTTCATTCGCTCGCGCTGACTGTCTTCATAAGGTGCTGCTTCCAATTCGGAAGTTTCTTTTTCGCTCTCTTTAGACTGGATTCCGAACCCTTTCTTCCCATCAATAGCACCAATAGCACCTCCCATGGCAATAAGTCTGCCGCCACCTGCTACCCAGTCTTTGATGTTACTGAGCATAGCTTCATTCATAAATCGGCTATATCCCCGGCCATCAGGTAAAATGAGTATGTCGTATTTAGAAAGGTCTACACGGCTAATATAATCAGCATCTAAGACGGTTAACGGATAGTGTAATTGTTGTTCAAAGAAATGCCACACCTCCCCAAACCGCAAGGTAGAAGTAGGGTCCCCGGATAGCACTCCTACTTTAACCGGCTTAACCATATCTACATAGCTGGAGCCAAAATCTTTCCCATTATCAACAAAACCTGTAGCAGTTGGTGTGAGACTTTTGGCATGTTTTTTTGCTATACCTCTTAAAATTGGTACGAAATCTGAATGGTTTCGGTTATCGTAAGCCGTAATTATTAAACTACCTCTTCCGTGTAGCTTTCCATCCAAAGTAAAGGGTTTTTCTGCGCGGCGAACCCGAATGCCATTGTCTATTAAATCGGCCAAGAAGCGGGCATCGTTCATACTATTCCAATCTGTGATATAGGCATATTCGTCATCAGAAAGAATAGGAATTACCTGCTTTTTATCTACAGATTTAGCCCCAACCAAACTAGTTGAGGCTAAGGCATCTAGTCCATAGGCATAAGGTAAAGACCAAGCCGTAATATCGTAGGTAAGCGAGTCGCTTAATTTGGCATCAGGCTCAAACAAGACCTTTACAAGTGTTCCTTTTTTCTGATTGGTAGAAACTACCAAACTATTCATGGAAGTTAGCAGGCTACCATTAGTTCCTGTATTATAATTAAAGCCTTTCACCAGCCCTTTTTTACCCCAGCCATATTCTATACCATGTTTTTCTAATAAATTGGTAAGGGCTCTTTTTTTGTCAACATCCCCATTTAACACATAACTTTTGTATTTGTATTTTTTGGGTTGATAGAACTTTTTGAATTCTTGATTGAGTTTATCAACGTTTTGAGAAGCTACTTCTATTGTAGACAGGCCGGTTGTTTTGTGATGGTCTAGTCTATTTTTTAGCGTAAGTGAATCTCCAATACCCGTAATTACTCCAAGACCGGCACGGCCGCTACCTCCTTGCTCATAGGTCATCCCAATTGCCCCGTTGTAGGTCGGATAGGTGTCTCCGTAACTTGGATAGAACAGGTCGAAACGCTCTTTGGTGAAGTAAAACCATCCGTTGGCATCAAAATATTTGGCATGGTTTCTTCCCAGTGTTTCCTGAAAACTTCGTTGAAAATTGGTAACTACTTCGTGATAGGGTTCTGCCGATGGTGCAAAGAAATACGGGTTATCTACGCCTTGTTCATGAAAATCTACATGAATATGAGGTAACCACTGATTATACATTTTTAGTCGTTGCTGACTTTCCACCTGTGTTAGCCAGGCCCAATCGCGGTTAAGGTCGAACATATAATGATTACTTCGCCCGCTCCACCATCCTTCCCGGTGTTCTTTGCTATCTGGGTTAACCTGGTTGGGGGTATTCTTATGCTGATTGTACCAGTTTACATAACGGTCGCGTCCATCCGGATTAATACATGGGTCTATTATAACAACCGTATTTTCGAGATAGTCTTTTCTGCTGGTCAATAAGTCATAGATGGTTTGCATGGAAGCTTCCGTGCTGACGCTTTCATTGCCATGAACATTATAGCTTAACCAAACAATTGCTTTTGAAGCAGTGCTTTCCCCGTCGGTACTCTTCAGATGCTCGGTTCTGATGGCTTCCAGGTTTTGCATATTTGCAGCCGATGAGACATAAGCTAATAGCAAGGTTCTGCGTTCATTAGTTTTTCCGTAGTCGCTCAATTGAACCATGTCCGAGGCTGTCGTTGCTAAATATCTATAGTAATCTACCACCTCATGGTGTCGGGTAAACTGGGTTCCTAATTCATACCCCAAAAACTCAGATGGAGATTTAATTTCCTGAGCCTGCAGGCTAATAGACAGGAGACAAACTAATAGAAGTAGTTGTTTTTTCATAAAATGAGATCTAAAAAGACGAATTTCAAAACTAAGAATTAAAATTTAATACGCTCAGATTTATTCGTTAAGCAGGCCATTACGGGGATGATGTAGTACAAATAAAACAAATGAAACCTGTAAGAATTACGTTCACCCTTTGCGAAGAAGATATAAGGACAAACACAAATAAGTAGGCACCCCATTTGATATTGATGCATCTTAACGTATTTTTAGGAATTGAAATATCATAGAAACTTATCTTTGATGCCATAACAAACGCTTCATGCAAGTAGAGGGGATTCCTTTTAAACAAACCGGCTATTTTTCAGAGATCATATGCGATTATCTGGATGAAATTAGTGACCTGAATCCTTTTTATAATAAGTACCCCAAGCTGGAATCCTTTAAAGAACAACTTCTGGAGAAACAAGGAGTCTTTCCGGCAGAAAACAGAATAATTCTTAAGGAGTCATTAGAAAAGCAATACGAGGGGATACCAGTAGCTGTTAAAACAAAAAAAAATATTTCCCTTTTAAAGGATCAAAATACGTTTACGGTAGTTACGGGACATCAATTAAACCTCTTTACAGGGCCACTCTATTTTTTATATAAGATCATTAGTACCATCAATCTAACTGAAGAACTTAAAAAAGCCTATCCGGAATACAATTTTGTGCCTGTTTATTGGATGGCAACTGAAGATCATGATTTTGAGGAAATTAACTACTTTAATTTTAGAGGCAAAAAGCTGCTTTGGAACAAAGAAGTTTCGGGTGCAGTAGGAAGGAGTTCAACGGAAGGGCTCGAAGCAGTATATGAGATGTTATCGCTCGAAGTGGGACATGGGAAGAATGCGGAGGTATTAAAGGAATTGTTTCAAAAAGCCTACCTGGAGCACAACACCTTAACCAAGGCGACTCATTTCTTAGCTAATGAACTGTTTGGTGCCTATGGCCTCGTTATTATTGATGGAGATGATGTAAACCTGAAACACCTCCTGATTCCCTATATCAAAAAGGACTTACTAAACAACATCTCCTATACTAAAGTTACAGAGACAATTTCACAACTGGAGGCGTGTTCCCCGAAGTATAAAATACAGGTAAACCCAAGGGAGATTAACTACTTTTATTTAAAGGATGGCCTTCGGGAACGTCTCATAGAAAAAGACGGACAATTCTTTGTGAATAACACCCAGTATCAGTTTTCGAAAGTGGAAATACTCGAAGAGCTTACTTCGCATCCTGAGCGGTTTTCGCCAAACGTCATTTGCAGACCTCTGTATCAGGAGATTATACTTCCCAATCTCTGTTATATTGGAGGAGGAGGGGAGCTGGCCTATTGGTTAGAGCTTAAATCGTTCTTTGAGGAAATGGAAATTCCTTTCCCAATGCTATTGCTTAGAAATTCGGCCCTGCTAATAACACAAAAGCAAGACAAAAAGCTACAAAGGATGAAGTTAGACGTCTCAGATCTTTTTCTTGATCAAAATAGCTTTATTAATAAAAAAATAAGAGAAATTTCCAATATCGATATCGATTTTACTCCTCAGCGATTGCATTTAAAGGAACAATTTAGGTCCATGTATGAACTGGCCGAAGCAACAGATCCATCATTTCTGGGCGCTGTAAAGGCTCAGGAAGTAAAGCAGCTAAAAGGGCTCGATGTACTGGAAAAGCGACTTTTAAAAGCACAAAAGCGTAAATTAAAAGATCAGGTGTTGCGGATGACAGAGCTGCAAAATGATCTATTTCCAAATAAATCGCTTCAGGAACGCAATTGTAACTTTTCTGAACTGTATCTAGAATTGGGCGAAGAGCTTATCCCATCCTTAATGAAAGCATTACAACCACTAGTTTCAGAATTCTTTGTTATGAGATATTCTTAGTTTTTGCATTGTATTAATACCGTCCCTTGTACTTTTGTTATAAACACCATTTTCCATGCATAATATTGATATAGAATTGGTAGAAATGACATTAGATGTCATGAAGTATGCCATTAATCGCATTACTAATATCTCGCCCACATTAGGAAAACCCAAAAAGGAAGAAGAATTATACAAGCTGGTTGGAGAGACTATCACCGCAGAGGGCATTGGCGGAGAGCGGGCGTTTGAATTATTCAAAGATATATTGGTGCCGGCAACCGTGCCTATAGATCATCCCAGACACCTTGCCTTTGTGCCTGCTGCTCCAACTCGGGCAGCAGTAATGTTCGATTTGGTTACTTCTGCATCCAGTATTCACGGTGCCTATTGGATGGAAGGAGCAGGTGGAATCTTCTGTGAAAACCAGGCAATGAAATGGTTGGTATCGCTTACAGGGATGCCTGAAGGTGCCTTTGGGGTTTTTACCAGCGGGGGTACTGCTGCGAACCTCTCTGCCATGGTAACCGCCAGGGAAAATTGGAGAAAAGATAGCTCCAATAAGAAAAAAAAGGGACTGATTATTACATCGGTTGGAGCACATTCTTCCATCAAAGCAATGGCACAGGTGATCGATGCTGATGTAGTTTTGGTAGATTGTGAAGAAGAAATGACGGGGCAGGATTTAAAATTGCGCATTGATGCGCTCGATACGTCCCAACGTGCGCGCTTATTCGCCGTAGTAGCTACTGGCGGCACTACCAATGCCGGAATTATTGATGATCTAACGGGTATTGCTAAAGTCTGTCAGAACGAAGGATTGTGGTATCATGTGGATGCGGCATATGGGGGAGGGGCTTTGGTAGCCGATTCTGTCCGACATCATTTTAATGGTATTGAAAAAGCAGATAGTGTTACTATAGATCCGCATAAGTGGCTCTTTTCTCCGTATGATTGTGGTGCTATTTTATACAAAAACCCGGAATTGGCAAAAGAGGCCCATTCCCAGGAAGGTTCCTATCTCGATATTTTTAAGGATGAAGGTGCACATGGTTTTAACCCGGCCGATTATCAGATACAACTCACCAGAAGATTACGAGGCCTGCCTTTATGGTTTTCTTTGGCTACCCACGGAATAGAAAAATACAAATGGGCCGTTGAGAAAGGTATCTCACTGGCTAAATTATCGGGGGAGCTTATTGAAAAACGGCCAGAATTAGAACTGGTTAGACCTCCTAGTTTGTCTTGTGTTTTATTCCGGCGTAAAGGTTGGTCTGCGGATATGTATACAAATTGGACCTATGACAACCACCAAAAAGGGATTGCCTTGGTTACACCTACCAAATGGAGAACCAAAGATGGGTATGAAACGGTAATTCGTTTTTGTTTTATAAATCCGGATACCGGTCAGGAAGATATTGAGGTAATTTTGGATACATTAAAGGAGTAGGTGCAGTCTAACCTACGGCACCAGATACTCACTTTCCCAGAAATCAACTTCCCAGGAGTATCGTACTCTAATATGGTGTGGCCTATTAAGTTTTAGGTATTCTATTTTAAAAGGGGTAATTTCTACGATACAAAAATGATCTTCATCATCTAAATATTCCAATTGATTTGGATCGGCTAAAGCCGTACCGGGTGCTGTAGTTGTGGTATAGTCTTTTCTCGAATTCTTTTTAACCCCACTCCAATATTTTTCTTTGGTTTTCTCATCATTTATCACCTTCGCCATTCCTTCTATCCTAATTTGCATCATGTTTTTAGGATTGTAAAAGAGGAGTCCAACTTTTTTATTCTCCTGAAGGTGAATCATTTTTTTAGAACGACTGTCGGTATAAAAGGTAAGCTTTAGCTCTTCCGAGACATCCCGAAGTATAATAGTTCTTAGGCGTGCTACCTGGTCTAAACCTACGGTGGCCAGGGTAAAATAGCGAAAAGCGTGTCCTTTTTGTGAGACA
>CBDUCK010000028.1:0-18662 GCA_965365635.1 uncultured Muriicola sp. | reverse complement strand
ATCTCCACCTATTACCTCAATTACATCCCCATTGTTAGCTAAGGTAATTTGTATCGGAACATTTAACAGACTGTTGAATATTTTTGATTGGACATCGTTGGTATCTACTTCCTGTGCGTGTACGTTCACCATTTCTCCCTGAATACTTGAGGTCATTTTAAGAACCAGATCCTTGTAAGTAACATCAAGGATATAGGCGTCGGACGTTTTGTCTGTTACTTTAAACTCCAATATTCCTCTAAGGTCATTTGTGATTTCATGTGAAGCGCCTTCGAATTCTTGGGCGATCGACTGCCTGGCTTCTTGTTTTATATTAAAAACATCTCCTTTATTAAGATTGTATTGTAATACTTCCTGTCCCAAAATACTTGGGACAATGGCTAAATACAGTATAACAATTAAAAGATTTTTGGAATTCATGTGCCTCGTTTACTACCTAGGCGCAAAAGTAGTAAAAACTATCGAAAATATTTTTCTAAATCCATTTGGCAAAGCAAAAACTCTTCGTATATTTGCGCCCAGATTTTGCAAAATAATTAGCGAAATAGAAAAGGACTTTAAAAATTAAATTATAATGAAAAGAACATATCAACCGTCCAAACGCAAGCGAAGGAACAAACATGGTTTTAGGGAGCGTATGGCTTCAGCAAACGGAAGAAAAGTTCTTGCTAGGAGAAGGGCAAAAGGCCGAAAAAAATTAAGTGTATCTACTGAGCCGAGACATAAAAAATGATGATCGAATAACAACAATATAATGGTGTTACTTTTTTAAAGTAGCACCTTTTTTTTGTCCATTAATTAATAGAAAATAAAAGAATACCACATTATGCCAAAAAGAGAAGACCTCAAAACTATTTTAATAATTGGTTCTGGACCTATAGTTATCGGACAAGCCTGTGAATTTGATTACTCTGGTTCGCAAGCACTAAGGTCTCTTAGGGAAGATGGGATTGAAACCGTGCTTATCAACAGTAATCCGGCAACTATTATGACGGATCCATCCATGGCAGATCATGTGTATTTGCTTCCGCTTACCACAAAATCATTGATTGAAATTCTTAAAAAGCATCCTAATATTGATGCAGTTTTGCCCACGATGGGAGGTCAAACAGCACTTAATTTGTGTATCGAGGCAGATGATAAAGGAATTTGGGAAGATTTTAATGTACAGATCATTGGGGTAGATATTGATGCTATCAATATAACAGAAGATCGGGAAAAATTTAGAAAATTAATGCTTGGCTCCGCAATCTACGGCAACTTCATTTTTAAAGGGAAAAGAAATTGCCCAGGAATTTGGATTTCCTTTGGTTATTAGAGCCTCTTATACCCTGGGAGGTGCAGGAGCATCTATTGTTTACAAACCAGAAGATTTTGATGAATTATTAAGCCGTGGACTCGAAATTTCTCCTATACATGAAGTAATGATAGATAAGGCCCTTATGGGTTGGAAAGAATATGAACTGGAGTTATTGCGCGATAATAATGATAATGTAGTTATCATTTGTACTATTGAAAATATGGATCCAATGGGAATCCACACAGGAGATTCCATTACGGTAGCACCGGCCATGACACTGTCTGACAGAACATTTCAGCGAATGCGAGACATGGCAATTCATATGATGCGCAGTATTGGAGATTTTGCCGGTGGGTGTAATGTGCAATTTGCAGTAAGTCCGGACGAAAAGGAGGACATTATTGCTATTGAAATCAATCCAAGGGTTTCTCGTTCGTCTGCATTAGCTTCGAAAGCCACTGGGTATCCTATTGCAAAAATAGCGGCAAAATTAGCCATAGGTTATACCCTCGATGAATTAGAAAATCAGATTACTAAATCAACATCGGCTCTATTTGAACCTACACTAGATTATGTTATCGTAAAAATACCACGATGGAATTTTGACAAGTTTGAAGGATCAGACAGAACCTTAGGTCTTCAAATGAAATCGGTAGGGGAGGTCATGGGGATTGGGCGTTCGTTTCAGGAAGCCTTGCATAAAGCAACACAGTCGCTCGAAATAAAAAGGAATGGTTTAGGTGCCGATGGCAAAGGATATACCAATTATGAGCAAATTATCAGCAAGCTAACTATTCCAAGTTGGGATCGGGTCTTTGTAATATATGATGCCATACAGTTGGGAATACCATTAAGTCGCATCCATGAGATCACCAAGATAGATATGTGGTTCCTTAAACAATACGAAGAATTACATTTATTAGAACAGGAGATATCTAAATACAACGTAGAGAATCTCCCTAAAGAATTATTGCTAGAGGCCAAGCAAAAGGGTTTTGCAGACAGGCAAATTGCGCATATGCTCGATTGTTACGAGAGCGAAGTACATAAGAAAAGAACCAAGCTTAGCATCAACAGGGTGTTTAAATTAGTTGATACCTGTGCCGCAGAATTTAAAGCCATGACACCTTATTACTATTCTACTTTTGAAGAGGAAATAGAAACTCCGGAAGGAGTAAAATATGTGGCTAATGATAGTGTGGTTACAGAACGAAAGAAGATAGTAGTTCTGGGTTCTGGTCCCAACAGGATAGGACAAGGGATAGAATTTGATTATTGCTGTGTTCACGGGGTACTTGCTGCTGCTGAATGTGATTATGAGACAATTATGATCAACTGTAACCCCGAAACGGTATCAACAGATTTTGACACGGCAGATAAGTTATATTTTGAACCGGTGTTCTGGGAACACATTTATGATATAATCCTTCATGAAAAACCAGAAGGTGTTATAGTGCAGCTTGGGGGTCAAACGGCATTAAAACTTTCAGAAAAGTTAGATAAATATGGAATTAAGATCATTGGAACAAGTTTTAAATCGCTCGATTTAGCTGAAGATCGTGGTAGCTTTTCCAAACTACTGCAAGAAAACAACATTCCTTACCCGGAATTTGGTGTTGCGGAAAGTGCCGATGAAGCGTTAGAATTAGCCAAAGAACTTAATTTCCCCTTGTTGGTAAGACCATCCTATGTTCTAGGAGGGCAGGGGATGAAGATTGTGATTAACAAAGAGGAATTAGAGACCCATGTAGTTGACTTACTGCGTAAAATACCCAATAATAAATTGCTTTTAGACCATTATTTGGATGGAGCCATAGAGGCCGAAGCCGATGCCATTTGCGACGGTAAAGATGTTTACATTCTAGGTATTATGGAACACATAGAGCCCTGTGGGATACATTCAGGAGATTCCAATGCCACGTTGCCACCTTTTAACCTGGGAGAGTTTGTAATGCAGCAGATTAAGGATCATACTAAGAAAATAGCCCTGGCCTTGAATACGGTAGGACTTATCAATATTCAATTTGCTATCAAAGACGATATGGTGTATATCATAGAGGCGAATCCAAGGGCATCGAGAACAGTTCCATTTATTTCCAAAGCATACGGAGAACCCTATGTAAACTATGCGACTAAGGTAATGTTGGGGGAGAAAAAAGTAAAGGATTTTAATTTTAATCCGAAATTGGAAGGATTTGCGATAAAGCAACCTGTATTCTCCTTTAATAAATTCCCGAATGTAAATAAGAACCTTGGCCCTGAAATGAAGAGTACAGGGGAAAGTATTTTATTTATAGACAGTCTGAAGGATGACGAGTTTTATAATTTATATACTCGACGAAAAATGTATTTGAGCAAATAAGTTGTTTTAAGGGAATTTGCGCAGCCTGCTGCTCTAATTCCCTACTTTTCCCACTCCGTATGGAAAATACCCTCCTTGTCTGTTCGCTCATAGGTATGTGATCCAAAATAATCTCGTTGTGCCTGTATTAAGTTTAAAGGGAGGCGTCCACTGCTATACGAATCAAAATAGGTTAGAGAAGTTGATAATCCTGGCATAGGAATACCGTTTAAAGCAGCATAGCTTACTAGTGTTCGCACGGAGGTTACAGTTTCCTTTATCTTGGTGGCAAACAAAGGGGCCAACAACAGATTGGTTAAATCATCATTATCCTGATATGCTGTTGTTATGTCTTCCAAAAGGGCAGCGCGTATAATACAACCTGCCCGCCATATTTTGGCGATTGTTCCCAAATTTAATTCGTATTCATATTCTTTGGAAGCATCGGCTAACTGATGCAAGCCCTGAGCATAGGTAATAATAAAAGAAAAATACAACGCCTCTTCGGTCATTGCTACCAGTTCTTTTTTGTCTAACGTAGCTACCGATGGTTTTGGGTATACCTTTTCAGCGGCTAACCGCTCAGCCTTCAAAGCTGAAATTTCGCGCATACTAACGGCAATATCTATGCTTGGGATAGGGATACCCAGATCCATTGCATTCTGAGAGGTCCATTTACCGGTCCCTTTTTGTTTTGCTTTATCTAAAATTTTATCAACCAACCGGCCATCACCAAGATCATCTTCTTTTAGAAGGATCTCTGAAGTAATCTCAACAAGAAAGGATTGTAACCTTCCGTTATTCCAGGAATTAAAAGCAGCATGCATTTCATCATTAGAGAGGTTACTAGCTATTTTTAACAGATGGTACATTTCCGATGTTAACTGCATTAATCCATATTCTATACCATTATGGACCATTTTCACATAATTACCTGCCGACTTAGGCCCCAAATAAGCCACACAAGGCTCATTTTTAAATTTAGCAGCCACGGCCTCAAAAATTGGCTGTACTTCTTTGTACGCTTGCTTAGAGCCTCCTGGCATAATGCTTGGACCTAATCTGGCCCCTTTAGCACCACCGGATACACCGGCTCCAAAAAAATGGATTCCTTTACTCTTAAGATAGGCTTCCCTTCTGTCTGTATCCGTAAAAAGGGAGTTACCCCCATCAATTATGATATCGTCTTTATCTAACAATGGCAGCAAACTTTCAATAACGTTATCCACTATTTTACCAGCGGGTACCAGGAGCATAATTTTTCGTGGCAAACTAAGCGAATTAGTGAAGGTAGTTATATCACTGGTGGCATTTACCTTAACTAAATCTCCTCCTTCTTCTTTAAGTGCACTTACCTTCTCCTGATCCAGATCATAACCATACGCCTTAAAATTATTGTCTGCAACATTAAGTATAAAGTTACGGCCCATCACCCCAAGGCCTATTAATCCAAAATCGTATGTATTGTCTGACATCGTATTATTTTTGTATATTATTTAAACCTAAAATGAGGTCTGGAAATAAGTGCATATCCTTTTCTATAAAGACTAAAAAAGTTCCTTATTAAATCAAATGTAAATGAAAATATCGACTTTTAGTACGTATTTTAGGCATTTAAAAGCGTAAAATGGCCGCTCAAAATAAGCAGAAAAAAATGGAAAAAACCGAGAGTCAAATGCTAATTATATTTGGAGCATCGGGTGATTTGACCGCCAGAAAATTAATTCCGGCGCTATTTCATTTGTATAGAGGGAAACATTTACCTAAGAACTTTGTGGTTTTAGGAGTAAGTCGTTCTAATCTTACGGACCAAGCCTTCAGAAAAAAAGTAATAACAGAGAGTTCGTATTTGCAAAATGATCTCGATGGGCATGGGGAGTCTTTTGTAAAGGAATTTTCAAATAAATTATTTTATCAGGATCTAGGAGACTCCTACGACACTGACTATACCGAGTTGGCAAATAGAGTTCGAGGGCTTAATGCAACTTATCATACAAGTTACAACTTCATATTTTACTTATCCACACCTCCCAATATCTATGAATTGATTGCCAAGAATCTATGCGATATGGGACTGGTAGATCAGGAGAAGGGATGGAAGCGCCTCATCGTGGAAAAACCTTTTGGTTATAACCTGAAATCTGCTAAAAATCTAAATGACAACTTACATAAATATTTCGAAGAATCTCAAATATTCAGAATAGACCATTATTTAGGTAAAGAGACGGTACAAAACTTATTAGTTACTCGGTTTGCAAACAGTATTTTTGAACCCTTGTGGAATCGCAACTATATACACCATGTAGAAATAACGAATGCAGAAAAGGTAGGTGTTGAAAAAAGAGGGGGATATTATGATAGTTCTGGCGCGTTGCGGGATATGTTTCAAAATCATTTGCTGCAAATAGTCTCGTTGGTGGTAATGGAACCACCAATAGATGCCACAGCAGAGGAAATTAGAAACGAGAAGGTTAAAGCGCTTAAGTCCTTACGTATCGTTAAAGATGCCAAGACTTTGAAGAAAAATATTATTCGAGGACAGTATTTGGCAACCGAGATTAATGGAGAAAAAGTGAAGGGATATCGCGAAGAAGATGGTGTTCACGAAGATTCTACAACTGAAACATTTGTAGCGCTTAAATTTTTTGTGGATAACTGGCGATGGAAAGATGTACCTTTTTATGTTCGCACAGCAAAGAGAATGCCCACGAAGGTTACGGAGATAGTGATACACTTTAAACCGCCACACCATCATATTTTTGTGGATTCGGGACTTAATAATAAAGACAATAAAATCATCATACGCATACAGCCAGATGAGGGTATTTTGATAAAGTTTGGCGTGAAGGTTCCGGGGCAAGGGTTTAAAGTAGAACGTGCCAATCTTGATTTTTACTACTCTAGCCTCACAGAAACCAGTTTAATGGCGGCCTATGAACGTCTATTGTTGGATGCTATGCAAGGCGATGCTACTTTGTATGCCCGGGCAGATGAGGTAGAGGCAGCCTGGGAATTTGTTGATCCTATACTGAATTATTGGAAGCATAGTAAGGATGTGGTTACTTTCGGCTATTCAGCGGGTGTTTGGGGGCCTTCCAATGCCGATGAATTATTGGAAGGGTCGTATACCTGGCGAAACCCTGGAGAACAACTGGCAGACGATCCTGGCTTTTGTGTTATTAAATAAGAAAGTTATGGATATAAGAATATATGATTCCAAGAGTTTGGTAGCCCAGCATTTTTCTAATTATGTGGAAGAATTCATTGCTGATAAGGAGGAAGTGCATATTGCACTATCTGGCGGGAGTACTCCTCAAATTGTATTTGAAGAACTTGCATCCAATAAAAAAGACGCCATAGATTGGACTAAGGTACATTTCTATTGGGGTGATGAACGCTGCGTACCGCCTACAGATGCGCAGAGTAATTATAAAATGACACAGACGTATTTATTGTCTCAAATAGCCATACCGGCAGGTAATGTGCACCGAATTAAAGGAGAAGATATACCACAGGTAGAGGCTGATCGGTATGCAGATTTATTACGAGAAAAACTACCCAATTCAGCAGGTGTGCCTTCGTTTGACCTTGTTATACTGGGTATGGGAGAAGATGGACATACCGCTTCTATATTTCCTCATGAAATAGGGTTGTGGAAATCGGATAAGTTATGTGAAGTAGCTACTCATCCTGAATCGGGTCAAAAAAGGATCACCATTTCCGGGAAAGTAATTAATCATAGTAAGGAGGTAGCTTTTTTAGTAACCGGGGCAGGCAAAAAAGAAAAAGTTGCGGAGATTATGAATCAGCGAGGAGGTTTTAAAGGCTACCCGGCAACCTTGGTAGCTCCCGAGAGTGGAAATTTGGTCTGGTTCCTAGACAAAGAAGCAGCTTCCGGACTTTAAAAAAGCTAGAGGTTTAATTTGGTGGGTTCTTCATCAAAATCATTTTCAGTTGCGCGTTTTAAGATAGAATCGGGGATCGATTTTTTGGCTTTTGCCCCCATTTTCTTTAATTTTTCTATGCTGGTTATGATGTTGCCTCTTCCTTCAACCAGTTTATTCATGGCCCCTCGGTATTCAGTTTTAGCCTCATCCATTTTCTTTCCAACCCGGGTAAGGTCTAGTACAAACCCTTCAAATTTATCATAAAGCGCTCCTGCCTGCCTGGCAATTTCAATAGCATTACGCTGCTGTTTTTCGTTATTCCACATAGAATCTATAGTGCGTAGTGTTGCAAGCAGGGTGGAAGGGGTAACAATAACTATATTCTGTTCAAAAGCCCTGTTATAAAGGGTGTTATCTTTATTTATCGCAATAGAAAAAGCAGTTTCTATAGGTACAAACATTAAGACAAAATCCGGGCTTTCCATCTCATACAAATCCTCATATTTTTTTGCGGATAGTTGTTCTACATGCTTTTTTAGAGAATTAATATGGTCTTTTAAATGTTTTTCCTGCAAACTTTCATCAGCATTAACAAATCGTTCGTAATCTGTGAGAGACACCTTGGAATCTATAATCATTTTTTTTCCATCAGGAAGGTTAATAACGACATCGGGTAATACACGACTCCCATCTACCCTGTTAAAACTTTGCTGTACAGAGTATTCCCGATCTTTCTCCAGCCCCGATTTTTCCAGAACTCTTTCCAGAACTAATTCTCCCCAATTTCCCTGCATCTTACTATCGCCCTTCAGCGCTTTCGTTAGGTTTTCGGCTTCCTGGGTAATTTTTAAGTTCTGACTCTGTAGATTTAACAATTGTTCGCGCAAGGCCGAGTGGATGCTGATATTTTCTTTTTGACTCTCTTCAACTTTTTTCTCAAAAAGTTGAATTTTATCTTGCAGCGGACTTAATATGTTTTTAATGTTCTTTTGATTTTGTTCGGTAAATTTTAAGCTTTTCTCATCCAATATTTTATTGGCTAAATTTTCGAATTCCTTTGTGAACTTTTCCTGTAGCTTAGTTACTTCTTCTTTTTGCTCTTGATTTTTTAAGTGAAGATTTTCCAAATCTGCCTGGTATCTGGTATTTAAATTACCCAAGGCTTCCTTTTGGTCTTGCAATGCTTCTTTTTGTTCTACTTCGCGAAGTAGTCTGCCCTCTATGTCCTTTAGGTTCTTAAGCAGTTGTTGTTCGCGCTCTTCCAACGCTCCCTGATTAGATTTAGTCTTAAGTCGCTGAATATAATTACCCAGTAAAAAGCCTATAATGCCCAGAAGAATGCCAATAATGAGTGTTACCAAATACGAATTCATGGAATATTATTCTAACAGTAAAGATAGCAGATTCAGCCAAATAATCTCTCGATAAGCAGGCTACTTTTTAATCTTAAAAGAACCCGTGGTTGAGTCGAATCCTATCGTATCTGACGGGAATAAGGATTGAAAGTGTTCTTTTTCTATGAGTTCGCAGGGAGATCCAAAATGGCTATGGGGTTGGTCCAGAATCAACATTTTATCACATAGTTGAATGGCAATGTCTATTTCATGGGTGGTATACACAATAGTCTTTTGTAAAGTATGTGCAATGTGTTTAAGCATTTTTAGAATTTGGGCTTTATGATACAAATCTAGGTGTGTTGTGGGCTCATCTAAGAAAATGATGGAAGTATCCTGCGCCAAAGCCCTTGCAATAAGGACTTTTTGTAATTGCCCGTCGCTTAATTCATAGCACTTGCGATCTTGATAAGGTGTAAGTTCTACCATCTCTATAGCTTCTTGTATTTTCACAAGGTCTGTTGGGGTGAGTACTCCGAGCCAATTGGTATAGGGTTGCCGGCCCAGGCTAATGAGCTCCTTAACAGTTAGATTTTTTGTAGCCATGGGTTCGGTAAGCACAATGCTCATACGCTTGGCTAATTGCTCTGGCTTTAGCTCTTCCAGCATCAAAGGGCCTACATAAATAGCTCCTGATAATTTTGGTTGTACCCTGGCCAATGTTCTCAGCAGAGTAGATTTTCCTGCACCGTTTACACCTATAATTGCCGTTAACTCTCCTTCTTTTAATGAAAAACTCAGGTCGTTTGCAACCACCGTATTCAAACGTTTATGTACATATCCTATACTCAGATCTTGTACTTCGAAAACAGTATGATTACTTAATTTTTTAATGATATAGAGTTTAATTAAAGACGTTACGAAGGTAAATATTATTCATTCAATTACTGTTCTCTGAATGGTGAATGAAGTACATTAAAAGATCATTTTTCTTTTACGAATTAACAACCAAATGATTACCGGCGCACCAATTATGGAAGTAATTGCGTTGATTGGGAGTACATATGAAGACGAAGGCAGCTGTGCAATGGTATCGCATATCAGCAGCAATATAGCTCCATATAACACCACTCCTGGCACCAATATTTTATGATCGGTAGTATTAAATATCTGTCTTGTGAGGTGGGGTACAGCTAATCCTAAAAAAGCTATGGGACCAGCAAAAGCGGTAACCGAACCTGCTAAAATTCCTGTGGCTATAATAATGAGGTAACGAGATTTTCGAATTTGAACTCCCATACTTCTGGCATAGTTCTCTCCCAACAACAAGGCATTTAATGATTTTATAGAATAGATACTTATGAGCAGTCCAATTACGGTTATAAGACCGAGAAGGCTCACCTGCGACCAATTTAAATTCCCTACAGTTCCAAAAGACCAATAAATATATTGTTGTAATTCTTCCGCTTTGGCAAAATAAGACAAGACAGTTACCAAGGCAGCCGTAATACTTCCAAACATGAGGCCTATGATTAAAAGAGCCATGGTATCTTTTACTTTTCGGGCCATCGCGATAACTGCCAGAAGAACTAAAAAACTACCCAGACTTGCAGCAATAGCAAGGGTAATGTCATTAATAAAATGTATCCCAAGCCAAGAAGAAATAAATCCACTTCCCATGATTAGGAATGCGGCTCCCAGGCTGGCGCCCGAGCTAATTCCCAGCACAAATGGCCCAGCTAGTGGATTCCTGAAGAACGTTTGCATTAACAGGCCGCTTAATGAAAGTCCGGCTCCTACCAGGATGGCTGTTACTGCCTTTGGTATTCTATAATTCCAAATAATATAATGCCAAGAGTCATCTGTACTTCCACTAAGAAATACATGTTGAACCGTAGCCTTAAAAGGAATGTTTACAGAACCGAGGCTAATGTTTATTCCAAGGCATATTAGCAGTGCTATAACTAGCAAAAGGAAACGATATGTGAATGTAGTACTCAATTATTTAAGGGCTTAAAGAAAACTGGCGTATAGTCTGGCAACACCTCCGGATGGAAGATATGGATTAGGTCTTTTAGAATTAAATCTGGCCTGTTAGGGCCCAACTCATAATACAGTAAACCACCTGTTTCCCCTTTAGTCAGAGCATAGGTGTAGATAGTTTTGTTTTGATAGGCTTTAAACTGTTTATAATGCCAGGTGTCATTTTCGAGTTCTCTATACGATGTGAATTGAGAAGGAGCTATCCAAAAATCTGCATTTTTTCCTTCGTCGAGTACTTTTTCTATACTCAGAGACAGACTTCCTGCCTGCGAAGTTCCTTTCCATAAGTAATTGGCATTCGCATCACGAATGAATTCAGCAGCCCAGCTTTCACCTCCCGGGGCATACCATACATCTTTGTAGAGGGCTCCACTTAGTACGGTTGGAGCTTGCTTTGCTCCCTGAGCCAAACTTTTCGCCTCTTTATAAGAGGCTTCAATGGATTGAAACACGCTATCTGCCTTTTTCTCCATTGCAAAAAATGGGGCAAAAAACTTTATCCATTCGGCTTTTCCTAATGGGTTTTTCTCGGTCCAGTCACCATTGTATACCACGGATATTTTTGAGCGTTTTAGAGTCTCATATCCTTTGTTCTCTGACGTTATTCCAAAACCTACCACCAGATCTGGCTGAATACTCAGCACCAATTCTGTATTCATACTTTCATTGGTGCCTAGATTTATGATTCTACCATCTTCAATACGAGATCTTGTATTTTTTGAGGAAATGTATGCTGTTCCGGGAAAACCAACTAACCGATCTTCTACGCCTAGTGCCTCTAAAGCAGGGATATGAGTTGTAGATGTAACGACTAATTTTTCAATAGGAATCGGAATAATGGCATCATAGTCACCAGCGTTTAAGTTGTGGTCTAATACTATTTCTTTTGGAACCAGGGCATACCTGAATGTTGCTCCTGAGTTAGGCCAGGGAGAATGTACAGTAATTATTGTAATACCCGAGTCAAATTTTTTTAATGAAAACCCCTGAGCGTATGAGATTGCAGCGCCATCTAACAGTTGGTTAGCCGGATTAGACCCTTCCTTATTATTACTGAACTGTTTACATGAAAGCAGACAACAAACCAACCACAAAGAAATGACTCCTCTCATATTCGATAATTCCTAATTCCCAAAAGTAGTATTATTTGATCTTTGCTAAAAAGAATAGGCTATTTGTTTACCTTCGTTTTAATATTTGGTTTCTGTATGCTATAAAAAATGCAGAATTAAAAGGGAATCTGGTGAGAATCCAGAGCTGTTCCCGCAACTGTAAGCTTAGTATACCCTTTTAAAGGGGTATATGTTTAGCACCTCTTCAATACCACTGTCTAATAAAAGACGGGAAGGTTGGTGTTAAAACGCAAGTCAGGAGACCTGCCAGTGTTGACAAAATTAGTGTATAACTTTCGGGATAGAAGTTTACGCATGAATACCACATGCTATACTCCCTTTGCAGGAATTTATTTAATGAATAATAGACTTTTAAACATTTGTGTTATCATCTGGATAGGTACAGGTGCTCTGGCTCAGGAACAGCGGGTTGATAATACTCAACAAATTCAAGTATTAGAAGAAGTAATCGTGAGCGATACACGTTCACCTATAAAAAGGGAAAACTCAGGAAAAACAGTCATTAAAATAACCTCAGAGGAACTTCAAAGAAACCAGGGGAAAACAGTAGCCGAAATTATAACAACGAAAAGCGGGATTGAGATATCTGGAAGCAGAGGCCGTCAGGGAGAAATATTGGGCATTTTTGCCAGAGGAGGCCGTGGAAAGCAGGTTATTGTCCTCATAGATGGTGTGCGGGTATCTGATCCGTCTTCTTTTTCACAGGAATACGATCTTCGATTACTAAATACTGCTGCCATAGAAAGCGTAGAAATTATTAAAGGGGCCTCTAGTACACTTTACGGCGCAAACGCGGCCACTGCGGTGATACAGATAACTACTAAGCAATACTCGTCCAAAAAGATTCAGGGAAATTTTCAAACTACCATAGGAACTAATCAAACAACTTCGGACCAAAATTATCGGGGAAACGATTTTACAAATGGGCTGTTGGTGAATGGGTCTTTAGATAAATTTAGTTATTCTGTAGGTTTTAATAACAGGTATTCGGACGGACTTTCATCGCTTATCACTCCGGATAATGAAGTAGATCCATTTTCGACGATAAGCACCGATCTGAAAGTGGCGTATCGGTTTAGTGATGATTTTACCATAAATATGTATGGAAATCAGTCAAAACTTCGCTCATCGTATGATGAGACTTTTGGTATGCTTGATGCACCTTACAGGTTTTTAAGCGAGCAGAAGCGCCTAGGAATGTCTTCCAAATTATCACATGGCCTGGGGGCACTTACAGTAAATGCAGCAGTTAGCGAGTATGCTTCAGAGAACATAAGCGTATTTCCGGGGACGTTTGAAGGAAGTAATTTTGTTGCCGATGTTTTTAACACCTTTAATTTTGATAATTTATACACGTTGGTCGGAATTAATTATAGCCGGGATAAGACCGAGTTTGAAACCGAAAAGGATTTTAGTATTGTGGATCCGTACCTCACCCTGGTATATACCGCACCTTCCGGATTACATTTGAATCTCGGGGGTAGATTAAACAATCATTCGGAATATGGTTCTCAATTTGTATATAATTTAAACCCTTCCTTTACAATGAAGAACTCGCATGGGTATTTTAAACTTCTTGGAACGTATGCCACTTCTTATATTACGCCCACACTTACCCAGTTATTTGGGCAGTTTGGTGCAAATCCTCTTCTAAAACCCGAAACCAATCGAACTATAGAAGGGGGATTAGAATATTCCGTATCCAAGAAAATCAGGGCCAATGTGGTTTATTTTAATCGAAAAGAAGAGGCCTTTGTGTTTTTTGACAATAGTACGTTTTTATATCGTAACGCTGAAGGAACCATCGATGCACAGGGGCTGGAATTAGAGCTAGATTGGAAGCTTTCCGAGCAACTTCAGATGCAATCCAATTATACATTTACGGAAAGAACGGGGGATGCTGGCATACGACTTCCCAAACATAAATTGAATACAAATCTAAGCTACCAAGTATCCGACACATATTTTGCGGGATTGAATTTTGCCTATATCGGGAAACGTCTGGATACAGATTTTAACACGTTCGAAGCGGTGACGCTAGATTCGTATTCTCTCGTAGGATGTTATATGTCGTTGCAACTACTACCAAAAAAATTGCAAATATTCCTTAATGCCGATAATCTTTTGAATAAGGAATATTCTGAAGTACTTGGTTTTACAACCCGTGGTAGAAATATACGCGTAGGATTTAATTTAACCCTATGATATAAACAGCAAAATAAGTTTATTTTAAACCAGTGTTTATTGATCTAAAAAATTTGATTTATACATTTTATCGAGGATCATATTGTCTTTTAGTGGGGTAAACATTTCGGAGTCTGTAAAAGGAATTGCTGGCCTTTTAACCGTAAAATCTCGTTTGCCGGAGAGTCCTGTTATGTCCTGAATGGCCCTGGCTAGCAAAGGCTCATTAATATCTCCTAAAACGCCAAGATTGTAAAGATCTTCTTCCAAGGCTATTTCTGGTATAAGGCCTGAAGTAAAATCAGAAAAACCAACCGAATTTTCTATGCGACCACAAAGGAGTTGGATGGCCCACCGATTGTCTGGGTTAATATTGTTTACCCTTGAAGGGGAATAGATATAGGGAGCTCCCTGTCGCAGTGGATCATCAACCATTGTTAAAGAGAATTCATTTTTTCCTCGTGTGGTACCACCAACTTGTATTACCTGCATGTAGGGATCCAACCCATTAATAAGCAGTTCACTGGCAGAAGCAGATCTCCCGGTGGTAAGTACATATAAAGTACTAAAATTAAGACTATTAATAAGCGATCCGGATGCTACTCTATCCGTAAAATAATCTTCCAGGCTGGCTGTACTAAAGTTTTCTTGTCGTTTGGGATTCCAACGTTGTCTGGAAAACAGATCGTTGGTATTGGTACCATAGATCATGCTGGCCAAAAATCGAGCGGTGTCTGCAGATCCCCCTGGATTATAACGCAGATCCAGGACCAGATCTGTAATTCCTTGCGATTTTAATTGGCTTAATGCATCATTAAGCTCCTCGTCAAAATCTCTTAAAAAACGGCTATAGTAGAGATACCCAATAGTACGACCATTAATTTCGAATGTATTTGTTACATGAATAGGATTTTCTTGAAAATTTTCTTGTTTTGTTAAGGTCACCTCTTTTCCGTTCGGCGTATAGGTATTATTGGCAAAATCGGCCATATTCAGGGTATAGGTGTCATTTTCACCATTTAATAAGCCAACGTAATTGTCTAAAGTTAAGGTTTGCCCATCTACGCCGGTGAAAAATTCGCCTCTGAAAATATTTTTACTTGCCGCATCAGAATTTGGTACTACTAAGCGGACGTATCCCACAATGAGATTACCATCGTAATTAATAAGGCCATAACTCAAACCGTTGCTTTTAGTGACTCCCGACAGTGAATTTGTGAAGACCTCATAGTCCGATCCATAAAAACTAAAACGGTCCTCTTCAAAGCGTAATTTATTTTCAAAGAAAGCTGCCGGATCTGCCTCGGACTGCAGAAATGCTGTGTAATCCTCATTATTGGTAAAACGATCGTCTGCAAGGTTATCTACTTCGGCCTGCCAGAAATACCAGAAATTCATGGCTTTCCACATAAAATCTTGGGCGTCTACTTCGGCAGTAGGATCTGCGATAGGCCCTGTGCCCAGAAATATTGTATCATCATCTTTACTACAAGAGACATTAATTAATCCTCCCAGGAGGAATAACAAGATTATTTTTTTCATCTTTTTCAATTTTGAAACACTTATTACTATGCAAAATAGTAATCCATTATAATACCATACCACAAGTCTTTTTATAACTTGGGTAAAATTAAACTTAATTAGGTGCTTTAGGGAGGTTATTGGTTTGCTAATGTAAGCACATAAAAAATAACAAAAAAAAAATTGTAACAATTTTCGTTATAGTTCGTCTTCTTTTTGTAACGCACCAATTAAATGGTTTATACAACAATAGATCAACCAATAATGACGCAATCTGAGTTTTTAAATGTAGTAATGCCTTTTAAGGACAAGTTGTACCGCATGGCAAAGCGCCTGTTGGTTTCGTCTGAAGAAGCAGAGGATGCAACTCAGGAAGTATTATTAAAACTGTGGACGAAAAAAAAGGTGATGAGCGAATATCGCAATGTTGAGGCTTTTGCGATGACAATGACGAAGAATTTCTGTTTAGATAGGTTAAAATCAAAGCAGTCAGGAAACTTAAAATTAGTTCATAGTAATTATGCAGATGAAAGTGTATCGTTGCAAAAACAGGTAGAAGTAAATGACAGTGTTTCCTGGGTGGAAAAAATAATGCAAGAATTACCTGAACAGCAAAAAATGGTACTTCAATTACGAGACATAGAAGATTACAGTTATGACGAAATAGCCGAATTATTGGAAATGCAACCAACAGCAGTGAGGGTAGCACTTTCCAGGGCACGAAAAACAGTTAGAAAAAAATTAGTAGAAAAACATAGTTATGGAATTGGATAGAATAGAAAAATTATTGGAGAAATACTTTGAGGCCGAAACCACGGAAGCCGAAGAGCAAATCTTACGGGATTATTTTACCGGAGATTCAGTAGCAGAACATCTGCAGGAATATAGTACGATGTTTTCTTATTTCTCACACGCCAAAGAAGAACGGTTTACAAAGCAGGTTCCATTAAAACCTAGAGTAAATTACTACAAGTGGATTTCCGTTGCAGCAGTAGCAGTTATGGTATTTGGCATTTATTTTGGTAAAAATTACCAGGAACAGAGGGAAGCAGAGTATGCCTACCAACAAACAAAGAAAGCCCTAGGGCTTTTGGCTACAAATTTTGATCGTGGGACCAAAAAAGTGGCTTATTTAAATGAATTTCAAGAAACAAAACAAAAAATTTACAAAAACAATTAAAAAAACAATCAAAAACAATCAAAAACATTTAAAAGGAACAATCATGAAAAAGTATATTTTAATTATTGCAATAGTATTGGCGCCATTAGCTGGGTACTCACAATCTATCTTCGACAAATTTGAGGATATGGATGACGTAAGCTCCGTAATCGTTAACAAGAACATGTTCGATCTTCTGGTCAAAATGGATGTAAGTGTGGATGAACCTGAAGCCAGGGATGCCATGGATATAGCACAAAGCCTGAATGGTTTAAAAGTCTTTATCACCGAAAACAAGAGTATTTCTGCAGACATGAAATCTACAGTGGAGAAGTATTTACGATCTGCTTCATTAGAAGAGTTAATGAGGGTAAAGGATAAAGACGCCAATGTAAAGTTTTACATCCGAAAAGGAAAGGATGATGACCATGTGAGCGAACTGCTTATGTTTGTAACTGGCATTAAAAACGGAGATGTTGAAATCAACGATCGTAAGATTGAAACTGTCTTGCTTACCCTTACAGGAGATATAGACCTAACGAAAATTGGTGCTTTAACCAAGAAGATGAATTTACCTGAAGAATTAAATCAGATAGAAAAGAAAAATTAATCATAGTAATTAGCTCAAAAACAGGGGGGATATGGCATCTAAATTATCCCCGCTGTTTTTATCATGGAGTTTATAACAATCAAAAAAATGAAAACAGTCACACAACTTTGCACCCTCTTGACACTAGTACTTGTGATCTCTTGTTCCTCTACCCAGAGTTTACAAGAATATTACGTAGATAGTGCCGAAAACCCAAATTTTATTTCATTAGACTTACCTGCCAGCATCCTTAATTTGGAGGAGGCAGATTTGTCTGATACACAAAAAGAAGCCATTCAGTCGTTAAAAAAATTGAATGTTTTAGCTTTTAGAAAAACGGCCACTAATGCTGCCGAATACGAGATAGAAAAAGGAAAAGTAGATGCGATCTTTAAAAACAGTTCCTTTAAAGAATTAATGAAATTAAATTCTTCCTATGGAAAAGGATTTATTAAGTACTCCGGAGAAGAAGATGCGATAAATGAAGTAATTATCTACGGCAACAGCAACGACAAAGGTTTTGCTTTGGTGCGGGTATTAGGTAATGATATGAACCCTGCTCATTTAGTACAATTAATGCAAGCTATTCAGCAATCAGATTACAAAGGCGAAGGTCTTGGTGAAATAGGTGAATTCCTTAAAGGATAATTAAATAGTACAGTTTATTTTAAACCCGTCTTCCTAGGAAGATGGGTTTTTTGTTTTATAGTATTTGGGAATTTTGATTATTTTATTTTTTTAGTACTTTCAGCACAATTAAATTGTAAAAAAATAGGGTATTATGGATATGGATAAGGCAGAGATATGGATTGATAAAGGCATCAATTTTGTAGTAGAATTTGGACCTAAAATAATAGGTGCAATTCTCATTTTTATCATTGGATCATGGGTAATAAAGAAGATTATTGGTGCTTCAAGAAAGATAATGTCTAAAGGTTCGTATGATGATTCCCTTCAACGATTTTTATTAAACCTTGCCTCTTGGGCTTTAAAAATATTGTTGATCATTGTAGTTATCTCCACACTAGGAGTAAATGTTACAACGTTTGCAGCAGTTATTGCGGCAGCAGGTTTGGCTGTTGGCTTGGCCTTACAAGGTTCGCTGTCTAATTTTGCCGGAGGTGTATTAATTATGATATTCAAACCTTATAAGATAGGGGATTTGGTTGAA
>CBDUCK010000027.1:0-18916 GCA_965365635.1 uncultured Muriicola sp. | reverse complement strand
TTAAATTTCCAGTTCTTTAATTGGGCACGGTAACTCAGATCTAAATCCTCGGTTAGAGTGTCTCCTTCCCAGTTCCCGGCATCGAGAATACATTCTTTACGCCAGATACCTGCTGTTCCGTTGAAGTTAATGAAGTGTCCTTTAGCATTACGACCCACTTGCTCCAGGGTGAAATGGGCATCGAGGGCGAAAGCCTGGATACGTGTTAGGGTAGAATAATCGCGGTTAATATGCCCCCAACGGGTTTGCACCACACCAATTTCTTCATCCTTAAAATAGATAACTGTCTTCTTTAACCAGTCGGAATCCGGAAGAAAGTCGGCATCAAAAATGGCGATAAATTCTCCTTTAGCTATTTTCAATCCTTCTTTTAAAGCCCCGGCCTTATAGCCTTGACGATCTTCTCGTCGTATGTGTTGAATATCGAGTCCTGTTTCTTTCAAAGCGGCAATACGCTTTGCTGTATCATGTACCGAATCATCAGTAGAATCGTCCAGGACTTGTATTTCGAGCTTGCTTGTAGGATAGGCAATTTTAGAAATATTGTCTAACAAGCGTTCCATAACATACTCTTCATTATAAATAGGGAGCTGTATGGTAACAAAAGGTATTTCTTTAGGATCTAGCAGGTTAAATTTAGGTGCTACCTTATTATTCTTTTTGAATCCCAGGTAGTTTACCAATAAGTTTAATTGAGCAAGGCTGTAAAAGAAAATTAAGAGCAGCGCAATACTGTAAATCCCGATAACGATGTAAGCAATTGTTAAACCCATTTTATTTTACACTGTATTTAATTATCCAACTCAATATTTTTATGCCGGCAAAGATAGTGCCTTTTAAAGTACCTGATACCTTTGATATGCCAATTCTTTTTTTGTAACGCACTGGTACTTCGGTATATGCTATTTTACTTTTCAGTGCTTTTAACTGCATTTCTATAGTCCACCCGTAGGTTTTATCAGCCATCTCTAACTCTATCAACCGTTCATAGGTAATGGCTCTAAAGGGCCCCAGGTCTGAAAATCTTGCTTTAAACAGCACTTTCATTAAAGCGGTTGCTAACCAATTTCCAAAAACCTGTTGAGGTGTCATAGAGCCTTCCTCCCGTAATTCTTTTACACGTGCTCCAACCACAAAATCTACCTCCCCATCGGTTATGGGTTTCACTATGTCATGAAGATCTTCGGGATAGTCCGAATAGTCTCCGTCCATAAATACGACAATAGAGGGTGGATTGGATCGTTTGGTCAGATAATTAATGCCTTTTAAACAGGCATATCCGTACCCTTTTTGGGGTTCAAATAAGACGGTGGCTCCCGCAGCAGTGGCTGCGATCGATGTGGTGTCTGTTGAATTATTATCGACTACAATAATTTCAGAAACAATCTCTGGAATGTCTGCAATGACCTTAGCAATGGAATTAGCTTCATTAAATGCAGGGATAATTACGCTAACGTCTCTCATAACCCCAGCGTAATCAGAACCGTATATACTTTTTGTTTCACGGCGGCAAAGATAATGGAATGTACCTTATTTATTGTTTACCAGATCCATTAAATCCACATCGTTCCCCAAAAGTACCTGGGTAGGATTTATACGGCCCGCTTCTGGTCCGTTTTCTAATTTAAGCACACCTCTTGGACATACTGCCGAACAGATTCCGCAACCAACGCAACTAGAGCGAACAATGTTTTCACCTTTTTGGGCATACGCCCGTACGTCGATCCCTTGTTCACAATAAGTAGAACAATTGCCACAGGAGATACATTGCCCTCCGTTGGTAGTAATTCGAAATCGCGATTTAAATCGCTGTACAAATCCCAGATAGGCAGCTAACGGACATCCAAAACGACACCATACCCTGTTTCCAAATATGGGATAGAAACCGGTCCCTATAACTCCTGCAAAGACCGCCCCAATCATGGTACTATAGGCGTTTTGTACACTGGAAGTCTTAATCCCCAATACCGTGCCTGTTTCCCCGAAAAAGCTGTAGAGGGTCATCAATGTCATTCCTAGGGCAAAAATCAGTACCCCATGAATTAACCACCGTTCTACCTTCCAGGAAAAAAGCGATTTGCTCGAGTGCTGTCGGTACGGATCTCCCAATGTTTCTGCCAAGCCTCCGCACCCACACACCCAGGAGCAATACCATCGTTTTCCAAAGAAATAAACCATCACCGGTACAATCACCAAGGTGAGAACAGTACCCCAAACTAATATAAATACGCCAATACCCCCGCTATTAATTAGCGATTTAAGATTCCATTGGAAAAAGAAATCATAGTCGAGCGGAAAGGCATTTTTGAAATCGTAATACGGCAATCGCAGACGCACCATGATTTCAGGAATTAAAAAGGCAAAGATGATTTGAAAAAACAATACCGAGGTGGTTCGCACCATTTGGTAGATATTATGCCGGTATTTAATATACATACGCACCGCCATTACAGTCATCACGATGCAGTACATAAAACCATAAACAAACCAATGTCCTGCAGGGTTACCACTGAGGCTTTTACTAATAGGGTCTACGAGATATGTCCAGTTAACGGCATATTCCGATCTAAAATACAGGATGAGGTAGAACGACACCAGAAAGATAAAAACCAACCAGGCGATCCACCCACGGTTGGTGGAATTTTCGAGATATACCCCATTGTTTTTAATTCCTTTAGGTCCCAGTAAGATTACGTTAGGAAGTATAAAAAGAAGTGCTCCAATAATTCCCAGGCCAAAGGTTAAGAACCACATAAGTCCCTTGTTATTGGCGATAAACCCACTACCCGCTTTTTTTCCGATTGTGGCGGCCATGTCGTGGGGGTTCGTATAGATTACTTTTTTGTAATCCTTGTTTTTTCGGTGTTGTGTGTTGGCATTTTTCAGGGCTTCAGCCACTTTAGCAGAAAGGCCCATCATTCCATCAAATTGCTTTCCTACCACCTCAGTATTTATGGCGTCTATGAATAACTCACTCTTAATACGATTATCAGTAACCACCTGATCAAAATCGGTTTGAGTTAAGGTAAATTTGCCTATGACTGTTAACGATGTGAAGATTCCCAGTCCTATGAGAAAGATTATCAGACCACTATGTTTAATTGCTTTCATAATATGCTCTTCTGCTTATGCATTTTGAAATATGCGTTTCCAACTCTTTTTCTTCGGGGAAATATTGGTTCCCTGTTCTGCATTGTAGTGGGCTACAATAGCACTTTCGTACTGCGCATAGAATTCAGGGTCAAAATTAGCATCCTTTAAATGTTCCATCACGTAATTCAAAGTTCTTCCCTCCGTTAGCCAGCGGTCGAAGATCTCGTGCCGCATCCGTATCCCAAAGGTGTTGATACCCTGGAATAAGTTAGTTTCCTTGTGATAGGAGATGGTAATGCAAATTAATTCCTTGGGATGTCTCCAATGAAAATGGGCTTCATAGTCTTTTTTGCCACCATCGCTAAACACCCATCCATAGGTTTGATATTCTATATCCAGAAATTTGGCCGAGTTAAACCAGTGACCCGGCTTGTATTCTGTTTTGTTACCACAAATGGTTTGTGCCACGGTTTCGCCCATCATTCTCCCTGTATACCATACTGCTTCTATGGGGCGTCTTTTGCCTATAGCCTCATGCTGTTCGGCACAGTCACCAATCCCATAGATGTCCGGGATGTTCGTCTCCAGATAGCGATTTACCTTCAGGCCTCGCCCTATGATTAATCCGGAGTCTTTCAAGAAATCTATATTGGGAGTTACCCCGGCGGTAAGACCAACAATATTGCATTCAATGGTGTCTCCTTTATCGGTAACTACCGCTTTAGCCCTTCCGTTATCGTCCGACAGTATTTCTACTAAATTGGTGCTTAAACGCAAGTCTATATGGTGTTCCCTAATATGTTCATTGATCATTTGGGATTCCCCCTCCGGGAGAACACCATTCCAAAAACTACTTTCGCGCACCAGGAAAGTAACGGGGATGTCTCTACTTCGGAGCATCTCTGCCAATTCTATCCCAATAAGGCCACCCCCAACAATGACAGCCCGCTTGCAGGCCTTTTTATCAGGGGCATCTTTTTCGAGCTGCTCTAACTCTTGCTTGGAATACAAGCCTTGCACTCCTTTTAGGTCTTGTCCCGGCCAACCAAAGCGGTTAGGTTTAGAACCGGTTGCGATGATAAGTTTATCATAGGGTACTTCCTGCGCATTCTTCAACACCACTTTTTTATTTCCATGGTCTACGGTGGTTACAAAACCATTTATTAACTCTATTCTGTTTTTTTTCCAAAACCAATTTTCATACGGTTGGGTATGTTCAAACTTCATATGACCCATATACACATACATAAGGGCGGTTCTGGAAAAGAAATAGTCGCTCTCAGCAGAGATGATGATAATGCGTTTATCCGATAATTTTCGGATATGCCGGGCCGCTGTAACGCCCGAGATACCGTTTCCGATGATTACAATAGTTTCCATAGAAGCTGATGAATTAGTGTTCATTAGGTCGTTTTAAATATAAGAACTTAACAGACGTTTATGATTTCTCATATTGCTAAAAAGTGTAATTTTGGAAATCATCTGATGTAAATACATGAAAAAGAGCGCCTTATTTCTTTTTGTATTACTACAAATTTCATGTAGTAGCCAACAAGTAAGCAAGATCAACGGAATAAGTTTTGTTGCTTCCCGAGATCAGGTACGGCAAGAGCATATACAACCTATTAAGGAGTTGTATGCAGACCATGCCGCAGTGATGCCCTTTGGATTTCTACGCGATCTTTCGTCGCCCAATATTATTTATAATACAGACAGACAGTGGTTTGGGGAAACCAAGGTGGGCGCTAAGCAATACATAGAATTACTACATAAGAATAAAGTTAAGGTAATGTTGAAGCCCCAGATCTGGATTTGGCGCGGGGTATTCACCGGAGGATTAAAAATGGAATCTGAAGAGGCCTGGAAAGAACTGGAAGACTCCTATGAAAGTTTTATTCTCACCTATGCAGCATTAGCTGAAGAGACCCATGCGGAGATCTTTTGTATTGGCACGGAACTGGAACAATTTGTAAAACACCGACCTGATTTCTGGACACAACTCATACAAAAAGTGCGGTCTGCCTACAAAGGACAACTAACCTATGCTGCCAATTGGGACGAGTATGGAAGAACCCCTTTTTGGGCTTCGTTAGACTTTATAGGAATCGATGCTTATTTTCCATTATCGGAAGAAAAAACACCTACTGTAGAAATGCTGACTGCAGCCTGGAAACCTTGGAAAGAAAAAATAGCTGTGATTTCTAAAAACGTTGACAGACCTGTACTCTTTACGGAATTTGGATACCGAAGCATGAATTACACCGCCAAGAAACCCTGGTTGGTAGATAGGAATGAAGAAGGTGTGAACCTGGTTGGGCAAGTAAATGCCAAGAAAGCAATTTTTGAAGCCTTTTGGAACGAAGATTGGTTCGCCGGAGGATTTGTTTGGAAGTGGTTTATTAATCACGATAAGGCAGGTGGTCTGGGCGATAACCGGTTTACCCCCCAGAACAAGCCAGCACAAGATATCATTAAGACCTTTTATAAACTCTATTAATCCATGACCCCAGGCATGCGTTTCTATTTACTTTTTATTATTGTGACTATTGCATTCAGTACTACCTATGGGCAAGATTCTCTTAAAGTAGTCGTCGCCGAAAAAGGCGATGGTATCTTTTCCTTGCTGCGAAAACAAGGGATAGACCCCTCGCGGCATTTCCAGGATTTCCTGGCGTTAAATAAGGAGAACATCCGAGATGGGAAACATTTGTATGAAGGAATAGGGTATTACCTGCCCGCATCAACCGAAAGTGTAGTTTCGGTGATCTCAGAAACCAAGGAAGAGGAAGGGACACGTTATGCTATTTTTGGAGAAGAAGCCTCCTTGGTTCGCCCCAAAAGTAGTCGTCTGGATGGAGCTATCTATTATCTGATCTCTGGCCATGGTGGACCCGACCCGGGAGCGATTGAAACTTATAATGATATTATAATCGCCGAAGATGAATATGCCTATGATGTAACACTTAGGCTTGCCAGGGAATTGCTGTCACATGGAGCCAAGGTGTATATTATTGTGCGCGATTCAGACGATGGGATACGCAATGAAAAAGCACTGGAGATCGATAGGGATGAGGTGGTATTTCCAGAACAAAAGATTCCACTGAGCCAGGCAGCACGATTAAAACAACGGGTAACCGCGGTAAACAAGTTGTATTTGGAAAACAAAGGTAGCTACCAGCGTTTGTTAGTGACCCATGTGGACAGCAGAGGGAAAGGCCAAAATATAGACGTTTTCTTTTATCACCATAAAAAAAGTAAGAATGGGAAACGCCTGGCCGAGAACATCCATAATACATTTACCAAAAAGTATAAGGAATATCAGCCCAACCGCCAATACACGGGGACTTTTTCGGATCGCAGCAATTTGTATTTGGTAAAAAATACGCTGCCTGCTATGACCTATATAGAAATCGGAAATATTAAGAACAAAAAGGACCAACGCCGTATTTTGGACCCAGACAATCGGCAGGCACTTGCCAAATGGATCACCGAAGGAGTAGTTTCCGATTTTGAATCTCAGTAGCTACAATTGAGATAGAATATTCTTGTGGTAGTAGGCATATAATTTCTCGGGTGGGGCGCCGAGGAATTTTTTTAAGTGTACTACGGTGAAGTGATATTGTAAAACCCATTTCCCATTTTCTTCATATTTACGAGCGGATGTAACAACCTTTTGCGGTAATACCGTAAAAGAAGCCTGGCGGTAAAGTCTCCCAATAAACTCGTTGTCCTCATAGATGCGATAGGCTTCGTTAAAGCCTCCCAATTCCACAAATAGATTTTTGGAGATAAAGAGCGACTGGTCTCCTCCACGACACAAAGGAATATTGAAACGAGAAAACCATGAAAAGAATGATAAGAACCGGCTAGGGCTATTAAATTGCATTCGAAAACAACCTGCTTGCCGCTCGTTCGCCACAACTGTTTGAATAGCGCTATCGAAGTGTTTTGGGGGATAGGTATCTGCATGTAAAAAATACAGGATACTGCCTTTTGCAGTTGCGGCTCCAACATTCATTTGCACCGCCCGCCCTTTTTCTGATTGCACAACCCTAACACCTTGTGCTTGGGTGACCTTTACGGTGTCATCTGCGCTGCCCCCATCTACTACTAATATCTCCATGGCATCTACATGGGCCGCCTGTTGATACAGATGTTGCAAGAGCGATCCAATGGTATCTTCCTCATTTAAGACAGGAATTATAATACTAAGTTCAATGGAATTATCTGCTTTCATTTAGGCGCCAGTCGTATGAAAGATAGGTTATTTTTGCATCTGCTTCTAAAGTTGTTTTAACGTACGGTTGTATATAGTTGATAAGGGTGTTTTTCTCTGTAAAATCTCCTTTATACCATTTAAATATAGCCGATAATTGAAGTGTATTGGGTGATAGGATATTTCTAGTAGGGTCGTTGATAAAATCCTCGGTGGCGTCGTGTAATTGTTCTTCTAACTTATCTGATGTATAGGCCTCGTTCTTTAATTTTGGACAGGAAAAAGAAGCGCAGTTAATAGCGAAATGAATTCGGGGTTCATTCATTTTACGCAATATCTTGTGTTCCAAATCTCCTAATGAGATGGTCTTATCTCCAATGCGCACCCATTCTTGTCCCCAGGGTCGCCATATATCCCGTATGCTTTCCGTAGGGTAGTGTTCCAGAATCAGGGCCACTGTAGCGGCATTGTATAGGTTAATGTAGTAGGCCAGGGTTTCATTACGAGTCCAGGTTGTGGCGGGTGCATTCTCCGAGAGATAATCCAGATAATGGGTAAGTTCGTTTTCATGGGTTTTAAAACGGGCATAGGCCACATCGCCTTTTTCATTTACAAATTCTTGCAACAATACTTCCCAGGCACTATGGTCAGGGGCAGTGCCAACACCTATAGGCGGTACCGGATTGGCATTCCACCAGATCAGAAAGGCGATGACGTATTTCATATTATCGGCTACTTGCATATAATCTTGGTAGTGAAAACACGCACTACCTTACATTAAACAAGCTAAAGAGCTTTATTAACTAGCAGCAACCACCCCCATCATAGTGGTACGTGCTCTCACTGATATGGATCTGGTCAGAAACCTTTGACAGGGCTGCTGCGGTTTTATCACAGACTGCCAGGGGCTGGTTTTGCACCAATACATGTCCGTTTCTGTCATCTAAATACGGTTCCCCTCCATAATAGATGGCCGTTTTGCCTGTAAAAATACAGGGACCATCTGCAGGCATTGGATCTTTAATAGCGGCAATTTCGATCGATTCTATATGTACCAATTCATCCGTAGGGTAGTGGTTAGGAGACAGTACCCGATAGGATTTTCGCGCCCGTATTTCTATGGTTCCAAATCCGGCATCTGTAAGTACTTTTACATAGTCTTTTATAGGAATACTACCACTTAGGCATAAGGCTCTAAGTCGGTCATCGTTACGTAAGGCATCGTTCATAGGTTGTTCACAGACCGGATCGCTCATCACCAATCTCCCGTGTGGTTTTAACACCCGGTACATTTCGGCTACAGCTTTTTTTAGGTCTTCCGCCTTAAAAATATTAAAGAGGCAATTTTGTGCGGCCACATCCATACTTTCACTCTCAATGGGCAAGTTTAGCGCGTCGCCTTTTAAAAGGTTTACATACTCACTTTTGAACCATGAATTTTCAGTTTCAGCGATACGGAAATTCTTTTTGGAAGCCTCCAGCATTTCATCTACTACATCAATTCCGGTAACCCCTCCTCGCTGACGTGAAAAATAGGCAAATTGCAACAGTTCCATACCTCCTCCAACGCCTACATATAATACCTTGGGATTGTTTACCAAGTCCGATGCAGATACAGTACTCCCACAGCCGTAATTCATCTCCTGCATTATCGTAGGGATTGATAGTCCTGGTAATTGCCACACGGGATTCGTAGTGCAACACAAACCCACATCAGGGGTAAGGGCTGCTTGCTTGTATAAATCGTTCGTTGCCTCTAAATAACTCATAGTGCTCTTATTAATTCAGTGAATAATGTAATCATTTTTGGTTCTGCTTTTTCAGCTACCGCAATAATCTCTGCAATATTAACTGGTTTTAGATTATCGGGATCACATTCATCTGTTAAAACAGAGACCGCTATGACTGGTAGTCGCAGATGATTGGCAATAATTACTTCCGGGACGGTACTCATTCCAACGGCATCAGCGCCAAGGGTCTTTAGCATGCGGTATTCGGCCTTGGTTTCTAGCTGTGGGCCTACGACCGCGGCGTATACACCCTTTTGTAAAGAAATATTTTCCCTTGCTGCAATTTCTTCAATGGTTTTGCACATTTCCGAATTATAAGGGGCACTCATATCCACAAACCGATCTCCAAATTCGGCTACATTTTTGAAGGCCAAGGGAGAACCACCTTGCATGTTCAAATGATCTTCAATCAACATTATATCGCCCTTTTTAAAGTTGAGATTGATAGCTCCCGCTGCGTTAGAGATAAAGAGTTTTTGTATCCCGAGTTGTCGCATTACTCGAATGGGATAGGTAACATCAAAAAATTCATAGCCTTCATATAAATGAAAGCGGCCTTGCATCACCACTACTTTTTTGCCTGCAATAGTGCCATACACCAGTTTTCCTGAATGGAATTCCACTGTTGCTAATGGAAAAAACGGAATGTTATGGTAATGAGCAGTTATAGGGTCTTGCAGTTCGTCTACCAGCTTACCAAGGCCTGTGCCGAGCACAATACCTATCTCAGGGGTGTCGAAACCTTTACTTACTAAAAAGGCCGTGGATTCGTCTAATTGTTTTTGTGTCATCATTGTTTGTTTAAAAAAGGCTGAAAGGCTGGATGATTCTGGATGTCTTCCAGCGTATCTACATCGTTTTTAGTTACTAAAAGGTGGGTATTTTTGTCGGTAAGGTTGGCCAAGGTATCCTTCAGGACTGTAGCGGTACCCCACTCCTTGTTTTCAAAAACTTCAGGAATCAACCGTGTCATCCCCAGCAAATAGTATCCGCCATCCTCTGCTGGTCCCAGAACTACCTCATGGGTATTGAGGGCGTCAAAGGCTTGTTCAAGGTCAGTAGTACTCAAATCGTACAGGTCAGATCCTATTAGGACAACCCGTTTATAGCCCGCCTCCAAGCCTGCTTTTACGGCATGGTGCATGCGCTCACCCAAGTCGTCTCCCCACTGCATTTTTTTTTGGTATACCTCTGGGTCCCACAGATCGTCCTCTCCAATACGGTCAGAATAATGAACTTCTTTCTCTACTTGAAGTGATGCTGTCACAGTTTGGGTATGCTCCAATAGAAAAACATAAATGGCCAAGGCGGTTTCATCACCTACGGAAGATGCCAATCGTGTTTTACACTTTCCCAGTTCAGGGTTCCGCGTAAAGATGATCAGGAGACTGTCATGTGGATTGTTCATCAGCATTAATCATTTTTTGGGCCATAGACTTTTTCGCCCTTACGTAGGAGTATTCCAAAAAATCTGTTGTATGTGTGTACCCGTTCCGTTTCATTCCCAGCGGTATCTACCACCCTGTAGCCATCGTTTTTCCATTGAAAAATACCCCCAGCCAGATTCTTTACATCTGTAAATCCAAGCGACATCAATTTTTTTCCAATTTTTTTGGAGCGCACTCCGATAGAACAGTAGACTACTACGGTGGTGTCTTTATTGGGAACCAATGCCTGCATTTTTTTCGGATCAAAATCCTTATCTCCAATATAATGTGCACCTGGGAGGTGACTTACCATAAATTCATCTTTTTCACGCGCATCGAGTACAATGTAGGAGGGATTTACCGACAGTTCCTTAACATATACTACAGGCACATCTCCCTTAAGGAGTTTTGCCATGGTTTTCTCCATGGTTCGTTGCCCCATTAAGGGGGCTGCCAGCATTAAAAACAGTAAAGAGAGCGTGTTTTTTTGCATGGGGTTAAAGATACTACTTTGGTTAAAATATAGAAATGTTGCAGCGTATATTCCCGTATGAAAATAATGGGTATTTTTACGTAAATAAAGCTATAAATGTTGCGTATTGTTAAAAGTGTATTGTTCTTCGGTCTACTGTGGTTGACTGCCTGCAAACAATCCCCAAAATCATCTCAAGAAATGAATGAAAATACAAAGGATACCCTGGTGTATCAGGAGCCTTTTCGACCACAATATCATTTTACGCCTGCATCGAAGTGGATGAATGATCCCAACGGTCTGGTATTTCACAAGGGGATTTATCACCTGTTTTACCAGTATTATCCGGATGATATTGTCTGGGGACCCATGCATTGGGGACATGCCATCAGCAAAGATCTCTTACATTGGGAGCATAAACCTATTGCATTGTACCCAGATGAGCATGGACTCATTTTTTCCGGAAGTGCAGTGGTAGATGTGAGAAATACCTCCGGGTTTGGAAGTACAGACAACCCGCCTTTAGTAGCCATCTTTACGTACCACGATCTGGCTAAAGAAGAAGCTGGCGGAACTGATTACCAAACCCAGGGCATTGCCTTTAGTTTGGATAATGGGGACACCTGGACGAAGTATGAAGGCAATCCGGTGATACCGAATACCACCATAAAAGACTTTCGGGATCCAAAGGTATTTTGGGATGATTCTTCCGAGCAATGGATTATGGCTTTGGTGGCTGGCGATCATTTGCAACTGTATGCCTCAGCAAATCTTATAAACTGGACGTATATGAGCGAATTTGGGAAAGAACAAGGCGCACATGGCGGGGTATGGGAATGCCCGGACTTGTTTGAACTCCCTGTAGCCGGTACCAATGAAACGAAATGGGTGTTGTTGATTAGTATTAACCCGGGAGCTCCCAATGGTGGTAGTGGCACCCAGTATTTTGTAGGCGATTTTGATGGGACCACGTTTACCTCCAATCAGAAAGAGGAAAAGTGGATCGACTGGGGTACCGATAATTACGCCGGGGTTACCTATAATAATACTCCAAACGGAGAACGCATATTTATAGGATGGATGAGCAACTGGGAGTATGCCCGTGATACCCCTACTGAGGCATGGCGCAGTGCCATGACGTTGCCTCGAACGTTGAGCCTCGCCAAGATAGAAGGCGCTTATGAACTATTAAACTATCCTATTGATGGGGTAGATACATTGTTGGAAAGACAAACTAAAACTGTAATAAATTTCTCCAAAGATAAGATTGGGAATAGCATGGAGCTTAGTAATGGCGCCCAATCTGAAATACGTTTTGAGACATCTTCGCGCGACTTTTCTATTTATTTTTCAAATGACGCCGGAGAACAGTTGACCTTGACGATGCAGGGCAATCCAAAACAATTGTTGCTAGACCGTTCCGAAAGTGGACTGGTAAACTTTCAGGAAAATTTTGCGAACATACAGCGCATGCCGATGGCAAATCTTCCTGAAGGTGAACTTGAGGTGCGTATATTTCTAGATGCTTCTTCTTTGGAGATATTTATCAACAAGGGACAGTATGTTATGACTGCTCAGGTGTTTCCCACGGAACCCTATAAAACTTATACACTTGGTTATACGGGTGTTGACTTTCATATGAATAATGGCATCATACATGAAGTGAAAGGGGTCTGGTAGTAACGTCAGGCCATTTAATTTGGTTTCCCTGCCTATTTTTTTAGTATCTTATGCTATTAACAACCAAAACCAATCCACAATGAAAAAACTAGTAACAACACTCTTACTATTTGCAGTTGCTGCCATTAGCGCGCAAGAATCCTATTGGACCAACTACAGTTTTATAGTAGAACCTCAGAAGGAGGCAACCGTTTATAAATTGATCGACGATTATTTTAAAACGAACAAATACCAAGGAGTTACAGTAACATTGTATGCCAACCACTTCCATGATGCGGATAATAACGCCACTCACACTCTTGGGTTTGCCGGCTCGTTGGATGCCATGGGGCAAATGTATTCCGATGATGGTGGTGATGCATGGGCTTTACTGGTTTCTAAGTTAAACGACCATATTAAGGAAGCATCTGCCAACCGTATGGGGACTACTAAAAAATCTTATGGGGATACCGAAGGTAACTATCCTGTACAACGTTACTTTATACTAGATGTAGAAAATGCCACGGCATTTGAAGCAGCGTATACCAAATTTCAGAATGCCCACCCCCTAAACACCAGGGTGGTGATGATGGGAAATTTTACTTCAGGGATTTCTCCAGAAGGGGAAAACCATTGGGTCTTGTCTGGGTATGCAGATTTTAAAGCAGCTATGGGCGGTACGGATGTGATGTTAACAGCTGCACAGCGCAAAGCCCGCGATGCCGCCTGGAAAAACTTTGAGGAGAACAATGGTGGCGTCCGGATGGTGCGTTCCGGAACTCGTGTACAGATGGGGCAGTGGTAAAACACAACAATCATTAAAAACAAAAAGAACCCTTCTATTTGGAAGGGTTCTTAGTTTCTGGTATATCGTGTCAGATGTATTTGTGCCCCAACTTTCTTGATCTATTTAGATTGGGGAGTGGTTCGCAAGGTGGGATACGTAATTCCCAACTGTTCCATATAGCTATCATATTTCTTTTCATTATAATAAAAAGGCATTAACAATGGCTTGTAAGTTTGCATAATCTCTTTGTTGAGATAGGTTGCAGGGGCATCTTCTGCGCTGACCATTGGAATGTATTTAAATTTTGAGGCTTGTTCTGTTTTAAAATAATCCCAGGCCTGGGTAACCAACTCTGGTTGCAATAACAGATCTAGCAAGGTCATCGCTTCTACCTTAGCACCGGCAACTACACCCTTATGCGCAATGGGAGTAGCCATGGCAATGCTGTTGCTCCAGTGGTGGCCCTGTAATCCTGGAATATTGCTTGGGTACCGCAAGGTTACAGTAGGAACCTTCCAACTGATATCCCCTATATCATCCGAGCCCCCACTAATGGGTTCTACAACCGGCAAGCCAATGGTATCTAATTTCACAGCGAGCCCTGTTGTATCTCTGGGAGAATTCACTTCTCGTTGTACGGCTCGGGCCAGGGTTTGATCGGCTTCGCTCCAGGTAGGAAGGCCTACCTGTACTATATTCTGGTACATGGTTTCCGCTATTGGTTTATTAAAATGGCGCGGCCAGGCGGTCCCCAATATTTTACTACTCATAGTAGTACGGGTCATTAACGCTGCCCCCTTCGCCATGTCATTGGCGCGTTCATACATTTCCATGATCTTGGGATAGGTTATTTCCCTAAAATAATACCATATAGAAGCTTTGGAGGGCACCACATTGGGTTGGTCGCCTCCATTATTGATGATGGAGTGTGAACGTCCCAGCGGATGCAAATGCTCCCGATTGTACTGCCAGCCTATATTCATCAACTCCACCGCATCTGCAGCACTACGTGCACGCCAGGGAGCGCCTGCGGAATGCGCAGATTCGCCTTCAAACATATATTCTACGGAGATCATCCCCGTGCCCCGTGCCGGGCCGTAGGATACGGCCATATTGTTAGACACGTGTGTAAAGATGCAGAGGTCTACGTTGTCGAAATATCCATCGCGCGTATAATAGGCTTTGGTGCCCAACTGCTCTTCGGCAACTCCTGGCCAGATGATTAGAGTACCTTCTATTTTTTCGCGCTTCATAAGGTCTTTCACAGATAGGGCTGCCACCACATTTAGAGGGGTACCGCTATTATGGCCTTCTCCATGCCCGGGGGCTCCTTCAACGATAGGGTCGTGATAGGCTACTCCTGGTTTTTGTGAGGCTTTGGGGATACAATCGAGGTCGCTCCCAATGGCAATCACTGGTTTCCCAGAACCCCATGTTGCCCACCAGGCGGTAGGTACTCCGGAGATGCCATATTCTATAGTAAAGCCTTCTTTTTTGAGAATATCAGTAATGTATTTTGAGGTCTCCACTTCCTGGAAGCCCAGTTCTGAAAAGCTAAAGACCTTGTCGACCATCACCTGGGCCATTTTGGCGCGGGCGTCAACCAATTCTTGAACTTCAGCTTTTAATTGATTTCTTTTTTCTTCCGTTACCTGGGCGTGCACGGTTACGCTGGTTAGGAATACCAGAAGAAGGGCAGCTACTTGTTTCATAGGGTTGGTGTTTAGATGTGTTTCTCTAAAAATAGTGAATTTTGTTAGATGGTTTAAAAATGTGGCTATGGTATATTTCTCCCAAGGCGTATTTCAACTATTACTCGGTGTTTCCCTGTAATAAAAAGGGTTAGACGAAGGCGGTGGAAGAATGAGATCATAGAAAGGGTCTTGAGGGTTCACCAATCTTATAAATAAAAGGAATTAGTGCCTTTGTTTTGTATGATTTATAGGCCACACCAAAATTATCAACTAATACTTTTTCTTCGATCCGGATGGGTATGGCGAAGGCAATGTAAGGCAGACCGCCAGCAAGTACCACCGACAACCAATGATTTTATGATCTTCCAAACCCGATGAAGGGGTGTTGAAGACTTAAAAAAGATTAATCATTGGCAGCTTGCTACAAGTTTCGGGGTTCTGATCTGTGCGTTTTCAGATGTTTTAAAATAGCGGGTTTCATTTCGGCATAGTTGGTTTGCATCAGCCAATGCCCGGCCTCTAATTCTAAAAAGGTGTAGGGTCCGGTTATGTATTGATGACCGTTTTCAACCCCATGGGCGCCTATGGCCATGTCATGGTTACCCCAAATAAATAGTGTGGGGATTACGACGGTCCCAATGGCTTCTATTGGTGTCTTTCCAAAATTGGCACGATAATAATTTAACGCGGCTGTTAGCACCTTCCTTTCCCGAAACACCGTAAGGTAGTCTTCAAGCTCTTCCGGGTTGTTGTGTTTCCATAGTTTGCGGAAGAGTTCGAAATTGTTCTTCCTGATGGTATATTCCGCCACAAAAGGAACTACCAGCATTTTGATGTACTTGCTTCTTTTTTGCTGATCCTCATCAATAGAAAGGGCATTAAAAAATGCTTTTAAATGGGGTACGGATAGGGCCGTATAACTAAGTAATACAGTTGGTTGAGTCGCTGCCAGATACCAGCCAATAACAGCACCCCAATCATGGGCGATAAGGTGAAATGTTTTCTTGCCAAGCGATTTTGCGATATCCAGGACATCCTTGCTTAGCTTATCTATGCTGTACTCCTTTTTGCCTTTAGGGCAGGCATTTTGGCTATACCCACGCATGTTAGGGGCCACACAGTAGAAGCCCCTCGAGGCCAGGTCTTCTTGTAATGGTCGCCACATAATGGAGGTTTCCGGGAAGCCATGTAGAAGGACTACGAGCTCATCTGTTTCTAATCCGGCAACACGACAGTCGAATTCCAGAGTTCCGATTGTAATTTTCCGGGTAGTGATCATTGGTGATTTTTGTTAGTCTCTTTAAAATACGTATTGTTGTTACTAGATGTTGGCTACGCTACGGATGAAGTATCCAACATACGTAGTCACAATTATCACACAGATAATTGTTTGCTTCTTTGTTGGCCCATTCTACCTTGAAGAAGGTCATGCCTTTCGTATTCATAAGCGTTTTTCGTGTCCAGAAAGTATTGTTCTTGCAAACAGGACACTCCAAGGTGTGTCCTTTGATCTGGTACTGTTTTGCAAGTGGTTTTTCGGCCATAAGATGGTTAGTTTCTTTAAAGGTACGTGTTTCTCTTTAAAACCAAACTAGGAAAGCAATGCCTGAAGGGAGGCAGGTTTTAGAGCGTAGTATTCGCAAAACTTACTGCCATTTCTTCTTCTAGCAGGGTTTTGTCTATAGTTTTGGGTACATTTTCCGTGGCCGAATCATCTCCGATGAGGTCTAAATTCATAGCCATAAAATGGTAGTAAAAATTAAAAATAATGTCCTGCAACTTGTTGCGAGAAGACACCATGCACTTGCCTGAGATAACTACTGCAACATAATGAGTTACGAATGCCTGGAGATGAATTTGATAGCCCTTATATGGTAGCAGTTCAAGATGTTGGTCGTCTGGCTTTCTGGATGTTTTTACATGCTGGTTAATCATAGCGCACAAATCAGCGATCTTATGTTCATCCAACGTATTGGTTTCGGAATAGCTCGCTTTCAGGAGTCCGGTGCGTCGCTCCAGCAACAGTACCTGTTCTATGGTTGCTGACTTTAATTCTCGTTTTAGCAGTTGTTCTTCTGTTGGGCCACCAAACCAGCCATGGATGGTATGTCCCCATTGCCTCATAAAACGAAAGGGTTTTCCTAACATGGTAAAAAAGGCCTGTATTTTCTGTGCAGTATATTTTTTGATCAGTTTTCCAAGAATAGGGGAAAGGGTATCCACAACCGCATCTGGGTGGATACTAATCTCTTTCTGAAGAGTAGCCGTAAAGGCAGGCCCAAGGGTATTGGGAATGCTTTTGGTATAGGCCTGCAATTTTTGATCTATCAGGGGATCTATTCTGGCAGAAAATTTATGCGGATCGTTGAGGAATTGCTCTAGTAGCTGAATTCTGTTGCCGATGTCCGCAACAGCACCATGTTCCTCAGGAAACAATAGTTCCTTAAGGATGCTTAGCTTGTCTTGTTCATCTATTTTAGGCTGCATGTAGTTCTACTTAGGAATTTCGAACTTTTTTTCCCAACTCAATGAGTAAGTCGCCCAATTGTTGTGGATCTAATCGATCTTTTTCCAGGTTTTCAAATCGGTCCTCCAGTTTGTCTTCCAATTCGGTAATACGTATGTTCACATCCGTAGCCACATCGTTAATTGAAATCCGTAAATCGGTTCGTGTAGCTTCGATCAGATCTTCCAAAGCTTTTTTCTTAGTAAGAATATCTTTTTTTAATTGCTCAAACTCCGATTCGTACTCTTGTATGTTTTCGCCAAAAATTAAGTTCTTGATGAGCTCTAATTTAGAAGCTGTTTCCAAATCTTTTTTCTTGTTGCCGCCCAGAAGGGGATGGTCTTCGTTTGTCATAATGCGTGGTATTTTTGGCTGTGGGTATTCTTAAATATTACGATATTGAGGACTCCAGGACCCTTCTTTTCAAAGATATAAAAAATTACCACTGAAGTGTTACGTTCTATCTGTTTTCCCAATACTAATCCAAACTAAACAGATCATCTACAGTGCATTCAAAGATCTTTGCCAATTTAAGGCCTAATTCTAACGAGGGGAAATACTTGTTATTCTCAATAGAATTAATGGTCTGCCTGGATACGCCAAGTTGTTGTGCCACGTCATCCTGAGTTAGGTTATGACGTACTCTTTGTAGTTTAATAGAGTTCTTCATATTCAGGATTTATAATGCATGTGCAGGTTGTACCGCAACTTTAAATTGAAAAATAGCAGAATGGTAAAGAGGTTAAAGATCAGCACATTAAAATACACAAAATCATAGATAAGTAACGTTGCCAAAATTACTAGACCATAATTCACATAGAGCGACCATATTAAGGAGTCGAGTCTAATTTTACTTATTAGTTCGTCTTCAACTTTTTCTTTGCTAAAACAATGAATAAGACCCGAAGCAATAATTAGAACTGTTATAAGCTCATCCAGAATACCATTGGTTGCGGGTCCTTCCCCACTGGTGAAAACAGAATGCGTGTCGAATAAATCGGGTACAGGAACCACCAGCAAATCATCAAAAGAATCTGTGAAGAAGAAATACAATCCCACGATGATAGCGATGTAAAATATCCATCCCGAAATGGTTTTATAGCGGTTCGAAAAGAGATAATTTTTCATAAGAAATTCATTTTAAGGATGGATTAAATGTAAAAAATAATACACATAATGTCAAAAATAATGGACATAAAGTAAAAAATATTTTACATATGATAGTTTTTAGATTTTACAGAAACACCAATTTTTGTATGCGGTAACTACTTT
>CBDUCK010000026.1:0-19174 GCA_965365635.1 uncultured Muriicola sp. | reverse complement strand
CCGGAAGGGTAGATAGTATGATGGCAAGTCATGGTTTTATGGAACTCAAAACAGCCCAATCTGAAAAATTGATTACCCTGTTAAAAGAAGATTCGCGTATTAAAAGTATTAAACAGGAAAATGGAGTAATTATGGTCGTCCTTAATGAAAAAATGGATCCAGGTGAATTAAATACCTATTTATTTAAGAATGGGATCATCTTATCGCATCTGGTGCACCGTAAGGAAAGTTTGGAAGAACAATTCCTGGCCCTGACAAAAAACCAATCAAACTAATTTTCTTTACAATTATTTATGAAAAGGCTCCTTCAAATAGAATTTATAAAACTCTGGAACAACCGTTCTAGCAAAATACTTATTATATCATACTTTGTACTACTAACTTCCATAGCTCTGGTAGCGGCTATAAAGTTCGATATTGGACCCATAAAGTTCCATTTAGCAGAGCAAGGCATCTTTAACTTTCCCTATATATGGCACTTTAATACCTTTATTACGGCCTTTTTTAAACTCTTTCTCGCCATCGTCATTGTGTCAATGATGTCCAATGAATACAGTAACAAAACCATAAAACAAAATTTGATAGATGGGCTTTCCAAAAAGGAGTTCGTACTTTCAAAGTTCTTAACGGTGATCTCCTTTTCAGTGATCTCTACCATCTTTGTATTTGTAGTTTCTATGATCCTGGGGCTTATCTATTCTGACTACAATGAGATTTCGATCATTTTCTCGGATTTAGAATTTTTGCTTGCCTTCTTTGTAAAACTCATGGGATTCTTCTCTTTTTGTTTATTCCTTGGGGTACTGGTCAAAAGATCTGCCTTTGCACTCGGATTTTTAATACTTTGGCAGGTATTTGAAGGGTTTACCAGGGGAATGCTTCGATGGAAATTCTTTGATTCCGAAACCACCGATGTCATCATGGGATTCTTTCCGCTGAATGCTATGTGGAATCTGATTAAAGAGCCGTTCTCGAGGCTTGGAGCGGTGCAGTCTGTCGCGAACCAGATAGGGGAAGAAATTGCCCTGAACTACCGTGTTCATTGGTACGAAATCCTAATAGTGTTAACCTGGACCTGTATATTTATCTATTTATCTCACAAATTACTAAAAAAGAGAGATTTATAGTATATTGTAGTGTTTGAGAGAACACTATGAAAAAGATTGCCTCAATTTTCCTTTTTGGTCTTCTTTTCCCGTGCGCGCTATTTTGCCAGGGGGAAACCTCCAATTGGCATTTCGGGAATGGGGCAGGAATACGCTTCAATAATGATGGAAGCATCACCAATATCAAAAAAAGCAAATTAGACACTTTTGAAGGATGTGCGACAATTTCTGATGCTTTTGGGGGACTCCTATTTTATACAGATGGTATAACGGTATACAATCAGGATCATGAAATTATGCTGAATGGAGAAGGACTTTTTGGGGATCCTTCAAGTACACAATCCGCACTAATCGTACCTAAGCCTGAGGACCCCAATCTCTTTTTTGTTTTTACGGTAGACACCTCATCCTTTGTGAACGATCCGGATCTTGGATTACATTATTCTGTAGTCGATATATCTGAAGACAATGGTTTAGGGGCGATAACTCAAAAAAATATACCCTTGTTAAATGATTGTTCTGAAAAAATAACTGCGGTCATTAAAAACTGTTTTGACAGATCATTTTGGGTGATTACATTGGCCTCTCAAGACGGTAACCCGGGAATATTAGACACTTTCTATGCGTATGAAGTAAATACAATTGGGGTCCAAAATACACCGGTAAAAACTACCTTTTCTAATCTTCAAATTGAAGATCCCAGGGGTTACTTAAAACTCTCTCCGGACGGCACCAAAATAGTTAGTGCAAATTCATCAGACGGACTCTATTTGTATGATTTTGATGAAATTACAGGGATAGTTTCTAATCAGCAATTGATTACAATTCCCGGCGCCAATAAAAACCCTTATGGGGTAGAATTTTCTCCGGACAGTGAATTATTATATGTACATGCTTCTAATGATATTATAGCCAATACCGGACATTCCTCCTCTCTGTTACAATACGACCTTGGCAGTGCTGATATTGAAGCGTCGATGGTGGAATTGGATAACCGTCCTATTTTTAGAGGAGCGCTGCAACAAGCTGAAAATGGAAAAATATACCGGACTATTGCCAATAGTTATAATGATGGTACACCGTATCTGGGGGTGATTAACAGTCCTAATGAAAGAGGGTTAGTGGCAGATTACGCGCACAATGCTATTTTTTTAGATGACAAAAATGCCATGCAAGGGCTCCCTCCTTTCATCCAATCTTTTTTTGGCAGTACAGATCTCGTCCGAAATACAGATGGAACTTCCAGTAGTACACTAACGCTCTGTAGTGGAGAAACACTGCTATTGGAGGCCGATAGTGTTCCGGGGGCAACTTACTTTTGGGAAAAAGATGGGAATCCGTTGTTAACCACAATTGGCAACACCTATGAGGTTCTTAGTACAGATCTCACCGATTCTGGCCGGTATAGGGTAGAAATAGTACCAGCTGACCCTACAGAATGTCCAATTATAGGTGAATCCTTAATTAATATCTTACCGGTACCCGACCCAAACCTTTCTCTTACCCAATGTGATGTTGGTCCGGATGATTCAGGGGATGGAATTACGATTAGCAACCTCGAAAGGATTAATGACAATGATAATCTTACGTTTTACTTTTATGAAACCATTGCGGATCGTACTGCCGATAATCCTATTGTTAATAGCACACAATATCAAAATACCCAACCCTTTACTCAAACCATCTACTACAAAGTTATAAATACCCTGGGGTGCACCAATAGTGGAGAATTAGAGTTAATAATAAATCCGGCGACCATTGTCCCAAGCGCTTTTAGTCCGGTATATACCTGCGATGAAATCCCCGAGGACACTATTTTGGAAAGTACTTTTAGTCTGGAAGACATAGCCTTGAATTATACGAATCCTAATTATTCAATTGCTCTTTATAGTTCAATAGGCGATGCAGCATTAGAAATAAATCCGCTCACCGAAGAATTTCTTACTACAGGCTCAACAACTATCTATGCCAGAATTACAGAGGGTACAACTTGTATAGGCATTGAAGAAGTAGCCTTGGTTGTTAATCCTTCCCCTACACCCGCAATGAACAGCACCTACACTTTATGTACCGATAGTGAGGGGCTCAGAATATCTGGCCCTGATGGATTTGATTCCTATGAGTGGTACAAGAAAACAGGGAACGGAACTATGGAAGTAGGAAGAGGAAAGGAAATTACAATCACTGAATTAGGATTTTACGAATTGGAAACGAGCTATCTGTATAACATTAATGGCATATCCGTGAGCTGTGCAAATAGTGTGAGTTTTGAAGTAGTTCCATCTACAAGGGCTATCATACAGGATATTATAATAAATGACTTTTCCTCCAATAATACAGTTCAAATTGAAGTAACCGGCGGGGGAGTATACGAATACTCATTAGATGGTTTTACGTATCAGTCCAGTAATCTATTTAACAACATAGCCCCGGGGTTTTTAACGCTATTTGTAAGAGACCTCAACGGATGCGGAGTTACCGAAAAAGAAGTGGCCGTTATGGGGTATCCAAAATTTTTCACCCCAAATGGAGATGGAATAAACGACTTTTGGCAAATTACAGGCATTAGTGAACGGTTTCAATCAGATGTTTTCATTGGTATTTATGATCGATATGGCGCGTTGATCACCCAACTAGATAAAGAAGCAATTGGTTGGAATGGCACCATTAATACAACCCAAATGCCAGCTTCTGATTATTGGTTTAAAATACTATTGGATGATGGTCGGGAGTTTAAAGGCCATTTTACCCTGAAAAGATAACACATTATGTTTTTGGCAAAAACTATACTTCATAACAGCAAGGGCACGTACGTTCATAAAATTTGGATGTTTGCCATAGCACTGTTATATGTGGTACATGGAATAAGTCAGGAATGCCCGTCTCCCGTTTTAACCAGCCCGTCGGATGGAGATATAAATGTCCCGGTGGATACAAATATCTCATGGACCCCGGTAGTAGGTGTTGCTTCTTATCTCATTGCAATTGGCAGTTTTCCTGGTGGGGATGACATCATATCAGAACGCAACATAGGGAGTGCGCCTAACTATACACCTCCTTTGGGATTACCGGAGAATACAGATGTTTATGTAACAATTTCCCTGTTCTTTTTTCAAGGAGGAATCTCTACCGTAATCTGTGGCTCAGAAACGTTCCGAACAGAGAATGTTACAACTATACCCCCATGCACAACAATAAATAGGCCTATTGATGGAGAAGTTGATGTTAACCCGGCAACCAATATTAGCTGGGACTATTCTCCAACTGCAACAGGCTATATTTTGTCTATCGGAACCACCCCTGGAGGATCTGAGTTATTAAACAATGTAGATTAGGGAAATATCCTATCGCATAATCCGGTTCCGGAACTGGACCCTAATACCACAATATATGTACGGGTAATTCCTTACAATGCCATTGGACAGGCTATTGACTGCGAGGAAGAATCATTTACCACCAGTGCCGTAGCTGCACTACCCGGTTGTACGAGCCTTGTGAATCCGGTTGATCTAGAAACCAATGTTCCTTTAACACCGCGCCTGGAATGGACCGCCGTTCCCGAGGCCACAGGGTATAGGATCACTATTGGCAACTCTCCTACTTCAAACGAGGTGTTGGACAATACTAATTTTTTTACGAATTCTACCTTTATTATAGAGTTGGAAGCTAATAAGACCTTTTTTGTAACCATCATACCCTTTAATGCGGCAGGTGACGCAATTGGATGCCAGCAAGAATCTTTTTCGACCTTATTAGGTTGCGGGCCTTTTTTTGATCCCGCCACCGGAGAGCTGATCACCCTGAATCCCGAGATTGATTTTCCAACTACTATATCCATATGTGAAAATGAGCTACCACTAACCTATACTGCCCCGGATACCGCGGAAGGCTTTCGCTGGTATAAAATTGATGCCTTGGGAAACGAGTCTATAATATCTACAGCAGAAGATGTGCTCTTTAATGAAGAAGGAATGTACCGATATGAGGCCTATAATACTATTGCACAGCCAGGGGGGAGCGTTGAATGTGAAAGTTCCCAGATCTTCGAAGTAGTAACTTCAGAAATTGCAACCATAACCTCGATCGATATTACTGAGGAGCTTAACACCATACGAATTGTAGTAAATGCAACAGGTATAGGAGATTATGAATATGCTTTGGATGATATAAATGGTCCCTACCAGAATAGTAATACGTTTAATAACATCGCATTTGGTTCTCATACCATCTTTGTTCGGGATAAAAATGGATGTGGCATTGCAGAAGAAAGAATCGTACAAGATCTTACCTTAGAGGGCTTTCCTAAATTTTTCTCTCCTAACGGTGACGGAATAAATGACTACTGGCAATTTATACCCCCGCCTATCTCAGGAGATATATCTCTTGAACTAATCCGGGTATACAACAGATATGGACAATTTATAGTCCAAATAGACCCGAACTCACAGGGTTGGGATGGCACCATAAATGGAAGGCCCCAGCCCGCTTCCGATTATTGGTTTAAGGCAGTTGACACCTCTAACAATGAACTAAAAGGACATTTCGCATTAAAAAGATGACCCTATTTAAATCTCTAAAAATTCACGGTCATTAAACGCACAGGCTTTTGTATTTTTATCCAATGAAGTTTGAAGTTGTATCAACATTTAGACCTACCGGGGATCAACCGGAAGCAATTAAGCAATTAGTAGAGGGGTTAACCGAAGGGGAACCATACCAAACGCTATTGGGAGTAACCGGTTCTGGCAAGACCTTTACAGTGGCAAATGTGATAGAACGAGTCCAAAAACCTACTCTGGTTCTTGCCCATAACAAAACTCTGGCGGCGCAACTTTATTCTGAATTCAAGTTGTTTTTCCCAAATAACGCAGTGGAATATTTTGTGTCCTATTACGATTACTATCAACCAGAAGCATATATCCCTACCAGTGGCCTTTATATCGAAAAAGATCTCTCTATTAATGAAGATATTGAGAAGCTCAGATTAAGTACCACTTCGTCCTTGCTATCGGGCAGAAGAGATGTATTGGTAGTAGCCTCTGTATCGTGTCTCTATGGTATTGGAAATCCGGTTGAGTTTCAAAAGAATGTGATCTCTATTCAAAAGGATCAGGTAATTTCCCGAACCAAACTCATGCATCAATTGGTCCAAAGTTTGTATTCTAGAACTACTGCCGATTTCAAAAATGGAAATTTCAGGGTAAAAGGGGATGTGTTGGATGTATTCCCCAGCTATGCCGACCATGCTTTTAGAATTCATTTCTTTGGAGACGAAATAGAAGAAATTGAGGCCTTTGATCCTTTTAATAATAATGTTCTGGAGTTGTATGAAAATTTGACTATTTATCCGGCAAATATGTTTGTTACATCGCCCGATATTCTTCAAAACGCTATTCATCAAATTCAATATGATCTCGTTCAGCAAATAGATTATTTCAAAGAAATCGGGAAACATCTGGAAGCAAAACGCCTGGAGGAAAGAACAAATTTTGATCTTGAAATGATTCGTGAATTGGGGTATTGCTCTGGTATAGAAAACTATTCAAGATATTTGGATGGCCGCGACCCGGGAACGAGACCTTTTTGTCTATTGGATTATTTTCCCGATGATTATCTTATGATCATAGATGAAAGCCATGTGACCATCCCGCAGGTACACGCGATGTATGGTGGAGACCGTTCCAGAAAAGAAAACCTCGTTGATTATGGCTTTCGATTACCGGCAGCTATGGACAATCGTCCATTAAAATTTGAAGAATTTGAGGCGCTACAGAATCAGGTCATTTTTGTTAGTGCTACGCCGGCAGATTATGAATTAAAACTTAGTCAAGGTGTCTTTGTGGAACAGGTAATTCGTCCTACAGGATTATTAGATCCGTTAATTGAAATACGGCCCAGTAAGAATCAAATAGATGATTTAGTGGAAGAAATTCAACTTCGTGTTGAAAAAGATGAAAGGACCCTGGTTACTACCCTGACCAAAAGAATGGCCGAGGAGTTGGCAAAATACTTAACCAGGATCAATGTTCGCTGTCGCTATATTCATAGTGACGTTGATACCCTTGAACGTGTGGAAATAATGCAGGATCTGAGGAAAGGAATCTTTGATGTACTTATTGGCGTTAATTTACTCCGAGAGGGCTTAGACCTGCCCGAAGTATCTTTAGTAGCAATACTGGATGCTGACAAGGAAGGGTTTTTGAGGAGTGCCCGATCACTTACGCAAACCGTTGGAAGAGCAGCTAGGCATCTGAATGGGAAATCGATCATGTATGCCGATAAAATTACGGCGAGTATGCAAAAAACTATTGACGAAACAACTTATAGAAGAGATAAGCAAACCGCCTATAATATCGCCAATAACATTACCCCTACTTCTTTGAACAAAAGCTTGGATAATGTGCTGTCCAAAAATTCTGTATCAACATATCATTTTGAAAAAGAAGAATTACGAGCGGCAGAACCAGACATGGACTACCTCACCAAAGACCAGAAAGAAAAAATGATACGTAACAAAAGAAAGGCAATGGAAAAAGCAGCAAAAGAACTCGACTTTATGCTTGCGGCGAAATTGCGAGATGAAATTAAACTGCTACAGAAACAGGAGTAAGACCCAACAACTCATGATAAATAGATATATTTTACTGTTTTTCTTTCATCTGATAATTGTCATTGGATATGGACAGAAAATGTCACCCTCCGAAATTCAGAATAGCGCTAAAACTAGCTTATCTGAAGGCATAGATAATCTAATTTCCTTTTTAAAAATTCCAAACGATGGTCATTTTGAAGAGCAGGTAGCCCAAAATCTAATTTGGGTAGAAACAATTTTTAAGGACCTTGATTATAACACTCAGGTCCTTAAAACAAAAGGAGCTCCTCTTTTGTTTGCTGAAAAAAAATATCACCGGAATAAGAAAACCATCTTATTCTATTTACAAATCGACGGGCAACCGGTGGACCAAAAAGAATGGGACCAGGAAAATGCGTTTGTCCCCGTTATTAAAAAACAAGATGAGAATGGCGTATGGAAAGCAGTCAACTGGGAGGAATTGAAAAGTGAAATTGATCCTGATTGGCGGATATTCAGTAGATCTGCTTCCGATTCTAAGGGCCCGGCTATGGCCTTTATTACAGCACTTAACGTAGTAAAATCTAAAAAACAACACCCGGATTTTAATATCAAGGTTATTATGGATTTTCAGGAAGAAATGGGATCACCTCATCTCGCTGATGCCGTGGATAAAAACAGATCATTACTAGAGGCAGATCTATTATTGATCATGGATGGCACAAGACATTTGTCTAATTGGCCTACATTAACATACGGTGCCCGTGGAATAGCTACTGCAACGCTGCGAATCTTTGGCCCCAGAGTTCCTTTGCATAGTGGTCAGTACGGGAATTTTGCGCCAAATCCTGTCTTTGAAGCTTCCAGATTAGTAGCAAGTTTAAAAGATGAAACTGGCCGCGTACTGATTGAAGGTTTCTATGATGGTGTAATTCTGAGTGAGAAAGAAAAACAACAATTAAACTCACTTCCAGAAAATCAGGACAGTCTGCTTACCAGACTAGGAATCGCAAACTACGATGCAGTAGGGAATACCTACCAGGAAGCACTTCAGTACCCTACACTCAATATTCGTGGCTTAAAAGCCGCCTGGGTAGGCAAGGAGGTCAGGACCATTATACCTGACGAAGTACAGATAGAAATTGATATGCGTCTGGTAACCGAAACCCCGGGGGAACGACAAATGAATTTATTGAAACAACATATTAAAAAACAGGGGTATCATTTAGTTGACCAAGAACCTAAAGAATTAGAAAGACAAACCTATCCCAAGTTGGCCTCCTTAAATTACAGAATAGGCTCCCTCCCTTTCAGAACACCAATGAACTCAAAAACCGGAGATTTTCTTAACAAAGCCATGCACCCCATTTTTGGTGAGAAGGTAATTAATATGCGTACGACCGGTGGCTCTCAACCCATTGCTCCTTTCGTTCATATGCTCGGAGTACCTGCGGTTTCTATTCGCATTCCAAATCCTGACAATAATATTCATGCTCCTAATGAAAACTTGCGTATTGGAAATTTCATGGAGGGGATTATGATGTGTCTTGCTATTTTAAATGAACCTCTTAAATAAAAAAACGCTCTATAAATAGAGCGTTTTTTAACTAACCAAACAAACCAACCATTATGATGGGTCTTACAAAAGACCCGTTCACAATTTCTTTTCTTCCTTACGAACCTATTTTTATTAGTCGCTTAGGTTTTGGAAGCGCTTCTTCTTTTTTAGGTAACATAAATGCTAAGATCCCATTTTCATAAGAAGCTTTAATTTTATCACTATCCACTGTTTCCGGTAGTGTAAAAGAACGTTTAAAAGAAGTATAATTAAATTCTTTTCTTGTAAAGCGCTCCTTCACAGTTTCATCCTCCGCTTTGGGTTCCATAGAAATGGTTAAAACATCTTTGTCAATTTCTACATTAAAATCTTCTTTCTTTTTACCAGGAATTGCTAATTCTAGCTCGAAAGCAGTTTCTTTTTCCCTGATGTTCACAGCGGGCAGTGTTGCCGCATTATTTTCTATTCCTCCTAACCAATCCGGTTTCAATAATTCCTCCATTAAGGAAGGAAACAATACATTGTTTCTTTGAATAATACTCATGATATAAAAGTTTTTACATTAGACATTTACTCTAATTCAACAAACCGTATACCAACTCGCAAAACCTGTCGTTATGTCTTGTTTTGTGATCAATTAAGCGCCATAATGGCATCAAAAGAAAGAATTTGCTAATCTATGCGCCCATTAGGGAACCTAATTATAATGAGCTTTGAAGATGTCTATCAGAATATGCGGAGGCACCACCTTATTTGGATACTGATGCATAATACTCAAGACTTGCTCCACTGCGGAAGGAGGCAAACCATATGACAAACCTATATTGTGAAGTTTCTTTAATTCCGACATAGTTTGCTCTAAATCCACATTCATCAGCAGTACCAGTCTATGGAATTGTAAGATAGATTCTGCGAGATTTTTAGGTATAACTTTTTCAACTGTTCGGGAGAAGAGGGAATCAAAGGTCTTTTTATCCACACCAATTTGATGCGCTACGCTAAAAAGGAAGTCATACTCCGATTCTGACACCACATTATCTGCCTTAGCGAAACTGATAAGTTCGGATAAAATGCTTAATTTTTCCTTGCGTGTAGGCATTGGTTCTATAAAAAATGATTAATTCACCAATATACTAACTAACGAAAGTCTGGTTTCGTATACTTTTCGGGTAAAGTGCACATTTCCCATGGTTTAATTATCTATTTGTAATACCTTGGCTCTAAAATTTTAGCATGACCAACAATGATATTCTCAAGAAATTACGGGTAGCCCTCATGCTGCGCGATGATGAAATAGTTGACATATTGGAACTGGTAGATTTTAGGATTTCCAAAAGTGAAATAGGCTCATTTTGCAGAAAAGAAGGGCATCCGAAATACAAAGAATGTGGGGATCAGGTATTGCGTAATTTTTTAAATGGCCTGGTGATCCATCTGCGCGGAACCAAGGAAAATCCGAAAATACCTAAAGAGGTATTATACAAAGACAGAAGCCCGGCAAAAAAAACGATTCCAAAACCCGACAAAAGAAAATTTACCGGGCTAGGGTCTGTGAAATACAAAAACAAAAAAAAGTCCTAAGGTTTCTTAGGACTTTTTTGATAAACACAGTGTTTCTTATTCCTTAATGCGAACCGGCACTGTATACAATTTTCCTTCATGGAAATCAGTAAGGGCTACCTCTTGATAATTGAGTCTGCTTTTTACAAAACCTTCCAATACATCACTTTCTGTATCTACAGAAATCACCACGATCTCCTTATTGTGATTAAGGGTAAAAAGTACATTAGCAGTAAGGTCTTGATTATCAATGTTAAATACATTGTCTTTTAATTTTAAGAAGTCGCTAATCTGCTCCGATAAACTTTGTGAAGGATCAACTGTTGTAGCATTATTAGCAAAGACATTTCCTGCTGTAAAAAGAAGGGCGGCGGCGAATACTAAACTTAATTTTCTCATGATTTGTTTGTTTTTTGATTAATAATAGATTGATGATATATAGTAAAAGACGAAGACCAAATAAGAATGTTACACTAAAATGATTCTTTAACAAGAATTTATAAGTAACTCTTAAACAGCTGTTAAAGCATTAGAGCGCCAATACGATACAAAAACATACACTTACAAAACACTGTTTTATAGAAAAAGTATATAAAAAAAGGAGGTAGTATAACCACCTCCTTCCTTTAAATTATAAAATTACCCTAGTTTTAGGCTAACACTTCTTTTACTTTATCTGCCGCTTCCTGAAACTGAACGGCAGAATGAACTGCCAACCCTGAATTGTCAATTATTTCTTTTGCTAATTCTGCATTTGTTCCCTGCAGTCTGACAATAATAGGCACTTTAATTGCATCACCCATGTTCTTATAAGCATCTACCACTCCCTGAGCCACACGATCACATCTAACAATTCCTCCGAAAATATTAATCAGGATAGCTTTAACATGAGGATCTTTCAATATAATTCGAAATGCCTCTTCCACCCTTTTAGCATCGGCTGTTCCGCCAACATCAAGGAAGTTGGCTGGTTCTCCACCTGCCATCTTAATCAGATCCATGGTAGCCATTGCCAAACCAGCTCCGTTTACCATACACCCAACATTTCCATCGAGATCTACATAATTTAATCCTACTGCACGCGCTTCCACCTCAATTGGGTTTTCTTCTCTTAAATCGCGCATCTCAGCATATTGCTTCCGTCGATACAATGAATTATCATCGATAGAAACTTTAGCATCTACTGCCATAATCTTATCGTCGGATGTTTTTAATACCGGATTGATTTCAAATAAACTGGCATCGCTATTTTCATATGCCTTATACAATGAAGACACAAACTTGGTCATTTCTTTAAAGGCCATACCTGAGAGACCTAGATTAAACGCAACTTTCCTTGCCTGAAAAGGTAAGAGTCCTGTTCCAGGATCAATTTCTTCAGTAAAGATCAAGTGCGGTGTTTTTTCGGCCACTTCTTCAATATCCATGCCTCCCTCAGTAGAGTACATGATCATATTTCGCCCTTTGGCTCTATTCAGCAGAACCGACATGTAAAACTCACTGGTTTCACTCTCCCCAGGATAATAAACATCCTCAGTGACCAGTACCTGATGTACTTTTTTACCCTGAGCCGAAGTCTGCGGGGTAATCAAATTCATCCCTATGATATTCCCTGCAATGGTCTCGACCTCTTTCAAATTTTTTGCCAATTTAACTCCACCTCCTTTGCCTCGTCCGCCAGCATGTATCTGAGCCTTAATTACATGCCAGGAAGTACCTGTTTCCGCAGTTAATTGTTTGGCCGCATCTACAGCTTCCTTCGCATTATGAGCAACGATACCCCGTTGAATACGAACGCCAAAACTTGCTAAAATTTCCTTTCCCTGATATTCGTGAAGATTCATATGGTTTTTGTCTTTATTGCATGCAAAAATAGGAAAGATGCCGCAGTTACCCTAACATAAAAGTTAAAGCATCTCCTAGATTTGAAAATCTTTAAAATCGAGTGGATCAAAATTCCTAAAATGCCCATTCATTTCTATCAAGGTTTTGGTCCTATCTACCTGTTCCAATACCCCAATTGTACTGGTAAGATGGTCTAAAATATAGGCTAGTCTTTCACTCTCTTTTGTAATTTGTAGCAGTTCATATTCCTGATCAAATGAAAAACCCATTTTATGCGCCAGCATATAGGTATTAAATTTGTCTACCGGTATCGGATCTAGGGATACCCCCATTAATTCGTATAATTCTTTGATCTTCTGCAAAACTTCCTCTTTATCACGGGCTTCTCCATCATTTACGCTATCTAAGAATTGAACAACCCCTCCTGCATATTGTTTGCCTTCCATTTCACTTTCAAAGGAAATTACTTTAAACACTTGGCGGGCCACACACACTATATCCATAGAACCATCTTCATAGGTAGTCACCACTTCTACTAATTGCACTTCTGTACCATAGTCGATGCGATCATTAATATACACCGGTATACCAAAAGTAACGGCTTCAGATCGGCAGTCATTTATAAGTTGCTTATAGCGTTCTTCAAATATATGGAGAGGTACGGTCTCCCCCGGATAAAAGACGGTTTGTAATGGAAAGAAAGGTAACTTCACGATTGAATTTTAGTAAAAATACAAAGCCAAACAACGAGGGACAAGAGAATGATGTATTGATTATTGTTATATTTATAACTTTTTGTTGTATTTATTTATTTAATTGATTTTTATTTTGCGCTAAACAGTTTAGAAGCATAGATTTGTTGTAAAGAAGTTTATTATGACACCAGCTGACTTATTACAAATAGCCAAGAAATATGGGGACCCGGTTTATGTATATGATTCTGAAAAGATCATTTCGCAATTTAATCGATTAACAAAGGCATTCAGCAGTGTTTCGAAACTAAAACTGAATTATGCTGCCAAAGCACTTTCCAATATTTCTATTCTAAGATTAATGAACAGTTTAGGAAGCGGTTTAGACACCGTTTCTATACAAGAAGTGCAATTGGGACTCCTTGCTGGGTTTAAAGCCGAAGATATCATCTTTACGCCTAATGGCGTCTCTCTGGAAGAGATTGAAGAAGCTGCCGAACTGGGGGTGAGGATAAATATCGACAACCTTTCTATTTTAGAACAGTTTGGCACCAAACATCCGCATGTACCTGTATGTATAAGAATTAATCCGCATGTAATGGCCGGAGGAAATTCTAATATTTCTGTGGGGCATATCGATTCAAAATTTGGCATTAGCATTCATCAAATTCCTCATTTGCTGAGGATTGTAGAACTAACAAAAATGAATATCAATGGCATACATATGCACACCGGAAGTGATATTCTGGATATTGATGTTTTCTTGTATGCCTCTGAAATTTTATTTGACACCGCTACCCATTTTAAAAATCTCGATTTTATTGACTTTGGCAGTGGTTTTAAAGTCCCCTATAAAGAAGGAGACATTCAAACCAATGTTGAAGAACTGGGACAAAAATTAACCCGAAGATTCAATGAATTTTGCAAAGGATATGGACGGGAATTAACCCTTGCTTTTGAACCTGGCAAATTCCTAGTGAGTGAAGCAGGTTATTTTTTAGCCAAAGTAAATGTGGTTAAACAAACTACGTCAACTGTTTTTGCCAGTGTAGATTCCGGGTTTAATCATCTTATACGACCCATGTTATATGGAGCTTCTCACGAAATACGTAATATCTCTAACCCGGAAGGACGAGAACGCTATTACTCCGTAGTAGGATATATATGCGAGACCGATACTTTTGGCAATAATCGGCGAATTAATGAGATATCTGAAGGAGATATTCTTTGCTTTAGAAATGCGGGTGCTTATTGTTTTACAATGGCCAGCAATTATAACTCCAGGTACCGGCCGGCGGAGGTCTTGTGGCACCAAGGAGCATCCTACCTCATCAGAAAAAAGGAAACATTTGATGACCTTGTTAAAAATCAGGTAGATCAAAAAGAACTATTCACTTCTAAGAAAGAAAAAGTCATTGCTAAATAATTAATCTTCAATGGTATACAGCTACATTTACTCCTGTATTATCATAACTTTCTGTTAATCTATACTTCAATTAGGTAGGATTAAAATAAAGGTGTATTAATTTCGTTATTTTAAAGACAGATTCACGACCTAGCATTTAAATAACAATATGAAACTATTCTCCTTTCATCCGATAAAATATACACTTCTTTTAGTTGCTCTGCTGACATTTGGAATTAGCAACGCCCAGGAAGTGCAATGGCTTTCCTGGCAGGAGGCCACCGAATTGGCTAAATCTGATAAAAATCCCAAGAAAATTTTCATCGATGTCTATACAGACTGGTGCGGTTGGTGCAAGAAAATGGACAAAGACACCTTTCAAAATGAAGAAGTTGCCGCTTACATGCGTGAAAATTTCTATATGGTTAAATTAGATGGGGAAGGGAAGGAGCCTATTGAATTTAAAGGGAAAACATTTACCTATGTTCCATCTGGAAAAAGGGGGTATCATCAATTTGCTGCGGCCCTCTTGCAAGGCAGGCTAAGTTACCCCACCGTGGTTTTTATGGATGAAAATTTAAATATGCTCTCACCTGTTCCGGGCTATCAAAAGCCCGCACCATTTTTAAATATCGCGCGGTATTTTGGTGACGATATTTACAAAAACCAGGATTGGCAGACCTATAGTGGCCAGGGAAAATAAATCTTCTTACCGACTATAATTTGGAGATTCTTTAGTAATAGTCACATGATGTGGATGGCTTTCTGCTATACCACTGCTGGTTATTTTTACAAACTTTCCGTTTGTCTTTAAGGTTTCGATGTCCTTTGCTCCGCAATAGCCCATCCCTGCTCGCAAGCCACCAATAAACTGATGTATGCTTTCGAATAAGTCGCCTTTATATGGCACTCTCCCAACAATTCCTTCGGGAACCAATTTCTTGATATCATCTTCTACATCCTGAAAATATCTGTCTTTACTGCCCTCTTTCATAGCCTCTACAGAACCCATTCCACGATACGACTTAAACTTTCTACCCTCATAAATGATAGTTTCTCCCGGAGATTCTTTAGTACCTGCAAGGAGCGATCCCAGCATGACAGAATCGGCGCCTGCCGCAATAGCCTTTGGAATATCACCTGTATATCGTATGCCACCATCTGCAATTACCGGAACTCCACTGCCCTTAATAGCGGCCGCTACTTCTAGTACAGCTGAGAACTGTGGAAAACCAACACCAGCAACCACCCGCGTAGTACATATAGATCCGGGTCCAATCCCAACTTTTACAGCGTCTGCGCCAGCTTCAACCAGGTACCTGGCAGCTTCACCAGTGGCAATGTTACCAACGATTACTTCTAAATCTATCTAAAATACTATCAATATCAGGGAAAAAATCTATTTTCAACCAAAATATTTCCAGAGGACACCTAAAGCGGCTGCAACCCTCAGACGGCCGTATTTATCTTTATTGGCAATTGGCTTCTGGGTTAATTTAGTGATATCCCTAAAGGTAATGAGGCCCACTAACTTATATTGTTCATTAACAACCGGTAATTTTTCAATTTTATTTGTTTGCAAAATCTCTTCAGCCTGTTCCAATGAGGTTCCCTCAGCTACCGTGACAAGATTCTTAGAAGTCATAACCTCGGAAATTGGGCGATCATCGTTCTTTTCGAAACGCAGATCCCTATTGGTAACTATTCCAATCAGTTTTTGATCGTCATCAACAATGGGAATTCCTCCAATACTGTATTCCCTCATGTTCGACTTTGCATCACGCACAACAGCGTCTTTCTTCAATGTAACCGGATCCAGGATCATACCACTTTCTGCCCGCTTTACTTTACGCACTTTCATGGCCTGCTGTTCGATTGTCATATTTTTATGCAATACCCCAATACCTCCTTCACGAGCCATGGCAATAGCCATTTTTGATTCCGTAACCGTATCCATTGCAGCAGAAACAATTGGAACATTAAGGGTAATATTCCGTGTAAACTTAGTTTGAATACTTACATCTCTGGGTAAAACGTCTGAGTAAGAAGGAACAAGAAGTACGTCGTCATAGGTGAGACCTTCTCCAAGAATTTTATTTAAGTGGGCTTCCATGCAATTAAGGATTAATTGCGTGCAAATATACGCTTTTTATACAAAGTTCTGGCTCTTACGCTTGATTAACGCTTTCCTTACTTTTAGCCAGCAACTGATATAACACAAGAAGGGAGGAAGCAACAAAAGATAGTGTCATCAAAATACCTGAAAAAAGAACAATATACTTAAACCATAGCACACCGGACCACAGCAAATAGATACCTCCAAAAGTTAATAGAACAGACAAAAAAGGCTCTATAGTGAGGAATATTTTGAGGTTCTTAGGAAGTTTCGTTAACCACACCAGAATTCCTAAAAGGAAAAATATCATCGACATAGATAATACGTGGGTATGGACAATGGTAAGCATTTCGCGCTCACTTTTTTTGAATTTCATAATAGTTGCGGCAGGGTCATTCTCATTTCCAAGGTAATTTTCCTCAATGCCGTTGGGCTCCGCTGTACTTGTTTCACTTACAAACAACAGTCCACTATAGAAGCCAACAGAAAGCACAATAACAAAAGCTATCAGAAACCATTTTATCTCCTGTGGTAATTTTAATAATAAACCATCGTATTGCATCAAAGTAAATTCTTAAGTTGAAGTTCCCCAATAGTTTGAAATAATTTATCCATGGATAGGGTCATGGAGCGCACCGAGATGGTTGCACCGGCTATACCATCTATATTGGTCTTGTAATCTACACGGTCCTTTCCGGATAAGCCAATAAATTGTTTCAGCCATCTTTTACTACCAATTTCCCCACCGTATTCCTCTCTGTAGATTAAAACCTTTGTTTGCATTACCACAAGTTCCTTATTAAAAATGACCAGATAATCAAAATCGGCTGTTTTACTGGGTGCTTTGCCGAGATACACATAGCCCATGAGGCTATCGTCTTGTTTCAACCTGTAAAAATTTTCTGGAGAAATTCTTGAAGGAAGTTCTTCACTAATCCCATTGGGCAAAGTAACACCCTCTAACTGCAAGGTAGAAACATCAAACACTTTTTGAACTTCCTTATCTACCATTTTGAGAATTCCTTTAGGAACCCCAAAACTGAGTAGCAGGATTAATACCTTGCAAATGAAACCACCAATGGATGTGTTTAATAGCATGTTGCGAAAATACTTCTTAAGAATTAAACTTTCTATATATCCCTAGATCTCTTGATTAAAACCATACTCCTAAACCAAAATTAAGTCGGTTTTTGATCGTATCATTATCAAGTTCGTTACTTCTGAATTGGTAGTCCCCTTTAACAACGACGCCCGGAGCAATATGATAGGTTAATCCGGTGGTAATGTCAGTACGATCATACGCTTCATTGTCTATTAAACTTCCCGCAGTACTGGCATGTGTATCAAATTTTTCGAATCGGGTAAATGCAAATAATTTTTGTTGCTTATTGGCAGGCAATAAATTGTAGGCTCCTTCCAGGTACCATCCTTGCATGGCACTTCCCAGATCCCTACCGGTTAAAATATTATACGCTTCTGTATCTTTCAGAGACGTATAGATAAACTGACCCCTGGCGGTAAATCTATTCAAGGCATACCGGGCATCTAACCCTATCATTGCTACACCAATATTTGCCCCGTCTTGTTCTTCTATATCATCAGCTGCTTGTGTTCTACCGAAATAAGATGATAGGCCAAGTCGTAATCCCCTAATGCCGTAATAATCTAATTTTGTAGAAAAAGTTGGACTGTCTATAGTAGATTGTATGGCCTTTTGTCTTCCTCCTCGTAATCCGTTAGAACCTTTCAGGAATCATTTCATTTAGCTCTGTATCTTCATTGAGTCGTTCTGCTAAACTGCCAGGACCATTCCATTCAACTTTAACAATTTTTTTAGATTTAAATCCATTAAATATATATGCCTGATACCCCAGTGACAGGTTATTGAACCTTCCAGTAACCCCAATTCCAATTTCTCTCCAGGTGGTAGGGACAACGGCATTATCCATTGCCGGCCTTTCCGTCCCATTAAATGTGGTAGGTTCATGAAATTCATTGATAATTCCCATAGGCACTAACATTAATCCCCCTCGTAAATTAACATTATTGGCTACATTATAATTTACGAATGCCTGCTCCACATAGATCTCTTCCACATGCTCTACTTCTAATTCTGTTACGAATTGGGTTTTATCATTAAACCGATATCCAAAAAGAATTACCAATCGTTGTACATCCAACTCTCCATTATCCCCTTCGGGCTGGTTGTAAAGAATTTCTCCATACGCCCCAACAGTAACTGCAGAAGCATAATTCCCTGATAATAAACGCTGGGCAGCGTTCAATTGCTTTTGAGGATCTAGAGTGATAGAATCTGTTAC